>JBKJKS010000279.1:0-13125 GCA_046597295.1 Saprospiraceae bacterium | reverse complement strand
TTCCACGTGGAGATCGATGCGATCGAGCAGCGGCCCGGATATTTTGGATACGTAGCGTTTCACCACACCGGGCCCGCAGACGCAGTCCTTCTCCGGGTGGTTGTAATAACCACAGGGGCAGGGGTTCATGCTGGCGATCAGCATGAAACTCGCGGGATACTCCACGCTCACCTTAGCCCGGCTGATGGTGACCCGCCGTTCTTCCATGGGCTGGCGCATCACTTCCAGCGCGGTGCGCTTGAATTCCGGCAATTCGTCCAGGAAAAGTACCCCGTTATGCGCCAGGCTGATCTCGCCGGGCAGGGGATTGGAGCCGCCGCCGACCAGCGCCACATCGCTGATGGTGTGGTGCGGCGCCCGGAAGGGCCGCTGCGTCACTAAGGAGGCATGATCGGGCAACACGCCGGCCACCGAGTGGATTTTGGTGGTGTCCAGGGCCTCGTGGAGCGTGAGCGGCGGCAGGATGGTCGGCAGGCGGCGGGCCAGCATGGTCTTGCCGGCGCCCGGCGGTCCGATCAGGATCACGTTGTGGCCGCCCGCAGCGGCCAGTTCCAGGGCGCGCTTGATGTTTTCCTGGCCGCGCACGTCGGCAAAATCCACGTCGTACTGGTCCAGGTGACCGGCAAATTCCTCGCGGGTATTGACTACCACGGGTTGCAGTCCGGAAGTCCCGGCCAGCACGTCGATCGCCTCGCGTAGCGTCTCCACCCCATAAATTTCCAGATCGTCGACGATGGCGGCTTCGCGGGCATTGGCTTTCGGTAAGATGAAGCCCTTGAATTTCTGTTTTCGGGCCTGAATGGCGATGGACAGCGCGCCTTTAATGGGCCGCAGGCTGCCGTCGAGCGAGAGCTCGCCCATGATGAAATAGCGGTCCAGGTTGTATTCCGGAATGACCCCGGAGGCCGCCAGCATGCCGATGGTCATCGGCAGGTCGTAGGCGGAGCCTTCTTTGCGAATGTCAGCGGGGGCGAAATTGACGATGGTTTTGAGGCGTGGCAGCCGGATATTGGAATTCTTCAGGGCGGCATCCATCCGGAAATTACCCTCGCTCACCGATTTGTCGGGCAGGCCGACGATGAAAACGCCGGGTTTGTCCGTGTTGCCCACCGCGCCGCCGGTGCTGACTTCAATGGTGATCAGCTGGGCATCGACGCCCTGTACCGCGCCGGCGAAGGTTTTTACGAGCATAGGGCAGGGAATAGGAAGATGGGCATTGGGTGGCGGTGCGAAGGTGCATGGATGAAGTGCGGAAGTAGTGGCGCAAGCACCTCACTATCAGGGATTTATAACAGGTTAAGCGAAATAAATTTCGCACTCCGCCGGGCATGCCGGTTAACTTGGCGCAACTTATGGATTTCAAGGCATAGGTGCCGGGTTCGGAATGGGTCATTTCGGCTCACTGACCACGCATTCCGCCATTTATGCGAGTGAGACTCTGAAGGGGCTTGAGCCCCTTCAGAGTCTCACTTACTGCTCAACACTTCCGCCACCACAAAAATACTTCCAATAACCACCACCAAATCCTCCGGTGCGGCCCTGCGGCGGGCGGCGGCCAGGGCGCGCCGCACGGACGTGTACGCGCGACCGTGGAGATGGAAGACCGCCGCCTGTTCCCGCAACAGCCCGGCATCCAGGCCCCGTGGAATATTGGCCTTGGCAAAATAGTACTGCGCCATCGCGGGAAATAAGCCCAGCACATTTTCCACGGATTTGTCATTGACGAAACCCGTCACGATATGCAGCCGCCGGAAGGGCAGGGACATGATTTTTTCAAAAGCCAGCCGCAGGCCCGCCTCGTTGTGCGCACTGTCGCAGAGCACGGTCGGGTGATGGCCAATGACCTGCCAGCGCCCCAAAAAGCGCGTCAATGCCCGTAACCGGCCAAAACCCTCCCGGATGGATGCGTGCAGCGGCACATTCCGTATTCCGAATTCCGCACTCCGCATTCCCCCCAGCACTTCCAGCGCCTGCAGCACTGTGGCGATATTCTTCGCCTGAAAAGGGCCGGCAGCATCCACTTCCAGATTTTCCAGGTAGGGCTGGTTATCCCGTTGCACATCATAGACGGTGGGTAGCCAGGGACTGCACGTTTTTTCTGATACGGCAAAATGCTGATCGGCGAACACGATGGACGAGCCGGTCGCCGCGGCCCGCTCCAGGAACACGGATTCCACTTCCGGCTGGGTCTCGCCGATCACCACGGGTACGCCGGGCTTGATGATACCGGCCTTCTCCCCGGCGATGAGCGGCAGGGTAGCCCCCAGCAGGTTCTGGTGGTCGTAGCTGATGTTGGTGATGACGCTCAGCAGCGGGGTGATGACGTTGGTGCTGTCCAGCCGGCCACCCAGGCCGACTTCGATGATGGCGATGTCCACGCGCTCGCGGGCAAAGTGGTCGAAGGCCATGGCGACGCACAGCTCGAAAAAGGAAGGTTGCACTTCTTCCATCAGCACCTGGTGGCGGACAACGAAATCTACCACCCGCTGCCGGGGAATATATTGTCCGTTTACCTTGATACGCTCCCGGAAATCCAGGTAATGCGGGCTGATGTACAGGCCAGTCTTCAGTCCCGCCGCCTGGCAGACGGCGGCCAGCAAATGGCTTACTGACCCTTTGCCATTGGTGCCGGCCACGTGTACCGTTGGAAATTTGTCCTGTGGATTCCCCAAACTGCTGCACAGGACCAGCGTGTTGGTGAGGTCGTTTTTATAAGCTGCCGGCCCAATACGGTGGAACATCGGCAGCTGCTGATAGAGATAGTCGAGGGTCTCGCGGTACGACATTTTTTTAGTTAAAGGCCCCTGCGTTGCAGTGCGTACATTGTTTCGGCAAAAGTGGCATTATTATCGGTCGTCCTTAGGGCAAACTGCCGGGAATTGCCACTTTTACATCGCCACTTTCTTTTAGCCACCTCACCCTGTAGTTAATGAAAATCCTGCTGGTTTGCCATAGCCAAATCCCGATTACCACTTATGAAGATGCGGAACGGGTGGCCTGGTGGTTGGGGAAAGAACTGGCGAAGCGCGGCCATGAGGTGACTTATTTAGCCAAAAAAGGCTCCGAATGTCCCTTTGCACCCGTCATTGCCCTGGATGACAAAAAAAACCTGGCCGCGCAAATACCACCCGGCACGGAACTGGTGCACTTTCATTCCCCGACCAAGGAACTGCCCGCCATTCCCTACCTGATCACCTGCTACGAGAACAGCACGGCGCCCAGTACGTTCGAACGCAACACCGTTTTTCTGTCTGCCAAGCATGCCCGACTCCATGGCGGAACGGTGTACGTACAGCCCGGCATGGACTTCGACGACTATGGGCGACCGGCTTTAGGCGGTAAACGTCCGTACTTTCATTTTCTTGGCAATGCGGCCTGGAGCGGTAAAAACGTCCGCGGCGCGATTGATCTGGCCACCCGGGTGGATGGCCGGCTGCACGTCATTGGCGGTACGCGGGTCAACTTCCGGCGGGGCCTGCGCATCACCCTCAGTCCCAGCGTCCGGTTCCACGGGGTGCTCAGCGGACCGGGCCGCAACACCCTGCTCGGGGCGTCGCAAGGCCTTATTTTCCCGGTCATCTGGCACGAACCATCGGGCCTGGCCGTAGCGGAAAGCCTGTATTTCGGTTGTCCGGTGTTTGGCACGCCCTATGGAGCGCTTCCGGAGACACTGGGCCAGCAGGTAAATGGGCGTAAGCCTCACAACGGGACCCTGGAGGCGTTTTATTCCGAATTTGGTTGCCTGTCAGTCAAGAAATCGGAACTCGTGGAGGCGCTTAAAAACGCCGCCTCGTACGATCGGGCCAAGTGCCACGACTGGGCCGTGGCCCATTTTTCAGCGGCGCGGATGACCGATGACTACCTCCGATTATACGAAAAGGTATTGGCCGGGCGGCCGCTTCACCCGGAGCCGCCGGCGTTGAAAGAAGCGCCGGATGACAAGCCGCTACCCATCCGGGAATAATTTTGTTTAAGCTTACCCGCCCGTTGCTTCAACAAATTTGCCGTATATGCTGTTTTTGTGGTTATTAAGGGCAAATGAAAGGGTGAATGAATCGTAATTTATTCATTTTCATACGGATCTTTCGAGGAAAGATGCGTACTGCTCACTTTTCTCACTTTATCACTTTGGAAAATGGCACCCTGGCTGACCTATATACTCGTTACCCTGGCCGCTTACGGCGGCATGGAATTCATGGCCTGGTTCACCCACAAATACGTCATGCACGGTTTTTTGTGGGACTGGCATGAAGACCACCACCGTCCCAAACACCTGAAAGATGGTTTTTTTGAAAAGAACGACCGTTTTTTTCTCGTTTATGCGGTGCCTTCTATGCTGTGCTACATGATCGGTGGTTTTACTGTGCATTTCTGGGTAACCTTTATCGGGGTAGGTATTTCACTCTATGGACTGACCTATTTTCTGATCCACGACGTGTATATTCACAAGCGCTTTTCCTGGTTCCGGCGGCTGGATGGCAAGTATTCCCGGGCCATCCTGCGGGCGCACGGGGCGCACCACGCCAAAACGGGCAAGGAAGACGGTGAGTCGTTCGGCCTGCTGGTGATCGATTCCAAGTTTTTCAAAAAGCGCAACCGCCAGGAAGACGAGCAGTTGATAAAAAACAACGAACATTAAGCGCGGCGCAGCGCAGAATTTCCCGGCGAAGGTCTTATCTTTGCCCCTGCGCCGGGCGACCAGCTCCTGCAAAACCTCCCCAGGGCAGAAATGCAGCAAGGATATGTGGTCGTAGCGGTGTGTCTGGCGCTTTTTTAAAATTTTATATGAAATTCTTCATTGATACTGCCAACCTCGACCAGATCCGCGAAGCAATGGACCTGGGCATTCTGGACGGAGTGACCACCAATCCATCGCTGATGGCCAAAGAGGGCATTGTCGGCGACAAAAAAGTATTTAAGCACTACCGCACCATCTGCGACATCGTGGGTCCGGAGAAAGACGTGAGTGCCGAAGTGATCGCCACGGACTACGCCACCATCCTCACCGAAGGCAAAATACTGGCCGAGTTGCACGAAAATATTGTGGTCAAAGTGCCCATGATCCGGGATGGTATCAAGGCGATCGCCTATTTCACCGAGCAGGGCATCAAGACCAACTGCACGCTGGTGTTTTCGGCCGGTCAGGCCATTCTGGCCGCTAAAGCCGGGGCTACCTACCTGTCGCCCTTCGTGGGTCGCATCGACGACATCTCCTGGGACGGCATTGCACTGATCGAAGAAATATTCGAGATTTTCACCGTTACGGGTTACGAAACGGAAATCCTGGCGGCCAGTATTCGCAGTCCCCTGCACATTGTGCAGGCCGCCAAAGCCGGGGCCGACGTAGTGACCTGCCCGTTGAGCGCCATGCTGGGCCTGCTCAGCCATCCGCTTACTGACATCGGACTGGAAAAGTTTTTGGCCGATCATAAGAAAGCCCAGGGTTAGGTATAGGGGAATGCCTTTAACGGGAGTGGGGTCCTGAATTTTTTTCAAAAAAAATTCAGGACCCCACTCCCGTTAAAGGCATTTACAATTTGGGTGGCGTGGTGGGTGGAACGATGATTGGAATACCTGGAGAGTGTATAGCCGACGCAGCGTGGTTTTGAAAAACCGGCTATTCTTTAACTTAAGGGCTGTAACTTCTATTTTGAACTTTTGTCTCCTGCATTCTGCCTTGGTCGATCCCCCGACCCCTTTAGGGCAATGTCGTTGACTTAAGAAAAAAGCGAGTGTGAAGTCCTATTTTTGGATTGTCTAATATTCAAAAATATCAACACACTCGCCATGCTTACAAAAGTAGAAAACATTTTGGCTGGGATGACATCCTTTGCCCAAAAGGCCCTCGTTAACCGAGAGAAGTATTTTGTCAGAGCGCAGTCGTTCACTCGCCAGCGCAAACTGGATTTCAACAAGTTGTGTTTTTTTTGATCAGTCAATCCAAACGTTCTTTGAGTATTGAACTGAACGAGTACTTTGGTCGCTTAGGGGAAAATCCTTGTACAAAGAGCGCGTTGAGCAAGGCTAGGTATCGGGTCTTGTGGTTGTTTTTTCGAGATTGGCATCGGCATGTGGTTGATTTGGTTTATGCCGACCCTCGGACCTTGTGTACCTGGAAAGGATATTTCCTAAAAGCGGTTGATGGTTCATCTGTTTATCTGTTTAAGGATGAGGAGATAGAAAGAGAGTTCGGCAGTCAATCCAACCAGCACATGCGTATCCCGATGGCACGTGCGGGTATAGAATTGGATGTGCTCTGAGGGTATTGTACACAAGCTCAACTACAGCCACACTATGAAGGAGAGGTTGTTTTCGCCGAAGCATTTTTGGCGAACTCCACCCCAAAAGACCTGCGCATATATGACCGCTATTTTGCAAGTTTTGAGTTGATATTCAAGCATTTGCAAAAAGAAATTCACTTCGTAATGCGCTGCAAAATAGATTTCAACCTGGTGGTGAAAAAATTTGTGGCCAGTGGCAAAAAGCAGTCTGTTGTCGAATTCCCCATGCCGAAAAAACTGCCGCCAGCACTGCAGCGACAGGGCTATTCCGTAAACCACGCAACAACCCTGCGGGTGCGCCTGGTGCGGGTTGAAATCGGTCAGGCAGAACCAGAGATACTCATCACCAGCCTCCTTGATCTGAGAAAATACCCGCATAGTTGTTTTAAAGAACTCTATAATTATCGTTGGGGAAATGAAACAAGATTCGACCAAATCAAGAATAAACTTCAGATCGAGGTGTTTTCAGGGCACAAACCGCAAGCCATATATCAGGATTTTTTTGCCACAATAATTGCATCCAACATTCATAACCTAATTTGCAAAGAATGCACAGAAACGCTCGAACAGATCAATGAAGACCGGGCTACCCCGGTAGCCATAAATCAAAATGTTTCAATCGGGCTGCTAAAACCACGACTGGTCACCTTATTTACAACCCAAAAACCAGCCGCCATTTTTGAGGAATTAAAAAAACTCTTTTTGCGGCATTTAGAGCCTGTCAGACTAGGTAGAAAGTACTCAAGACCCAAAACTGTCCGACGATTAAAAGGAAAATATCAGACCTTCAAAAACTATCGTAGAGCCGCCTGATTTCCTTAAGTCAACGACATTGCCCGAAAGGGGCAGGGGGTCGACCAGGCGGCGAGACAATGCCAAGCATAATCAAAACCCTTAGGTCAACGACATTGCATACAGTTGTCGCCGCCCGCTCGAACGGTTTTCAGAGGGGGATGGATTTAACAGCGAGGGGGCACTAAAAAGTTTTTCAAACTTTTTAGTGCCCCCTCGCTGTTAAATCCATCTATAGTTACTTTTTCATCTTCCACTCGGCAATCGACTTCTCATTCATCCGCACGTAGTCGTTGTTGCCGTCGGCTTTGGCCAGTTCCATGCTGCGCTCGGCAGCGGCGATGGCGTCTTTATGCTTGCCGGATTCAGCCAGGATATTGGCTTTCAAACGCAGCATCCAGTATTTCTCGCCATTTTTCTCCAGGGCTTTGTTGATCCATTCCAGGGCCTGACCCATGTCTTTCTTTTCTTCGTAATAGTAACGGGCGGAAGAATAGTACATGTCACCGGAAGGGCCGGCCATTTGATTTTTGATGTCGGCCATCACTTTGGCGTCGGTGTCAGTCATGATCGGGACCACCACCTTGGTCATTTCCCAGCAGATATCGAGGTCGGCACCACTGTTTCGCAGGTTGCTGAAGTTAATAGTAAAGGTCTCGACCATGTCGCGCAAGGCCACGACCGGTACGTTGAATTTGGCCGCTACATCGGATTCCAGGTAATCTTTACCGGGCGTGCCGCCGAATTTGGTGTTTTTGTAAAAGACGATGCTCCATTCTTTGGCGCCCGGCGTGGTATACAGCGCATAGGTACCTTTGGGCAGGGCGTTACCGCCGACTTTCACGTCTTCACTGAAAGTTACTTTCGTGGAGGCATTGGCACCGGTACGCCAGAGCTCGTTGAAAGGAACCAGTTCGCCAAAGATTTTGCGGCCTTTGGCACTGGGACGGGAATAAACGACTTCCACCGTACCAAGACCGACGTCCTGTTTAATGGTAGCGGTTGGGCTGGGGGCCGGGGTTTTGATTTGGGCATAAGCCGGAACGGAAAAAACAGCCCAGCAAAGGAGGGCGAGGAGAGCAAATTGTTTGTGCATGGTGATGTAGTTGTTTGCGCGTCGAAACGCAGTTCGTGAAGAAAGGTTGACGAAGGTAATCATTGCCTGGCAGTCTATCTTCCCTTGGGCCGGCATTTTTTCCAGGGCTGGTGTGCCTGGGGACAAGCCGCGAAAAGCGATATTTGCCCCCGTATTGCTCATTATTCCCTGCAAGATGCTCACTTTCACCTGTTTGCCCTTCGACCAGCTCACGCTGACGGAATTGTATGCTGTCCTGGCCCTGCGGCAGGAAGTCTTCGTGGTGGAACAAAACTGCCCCTACCAGGACTGCGACGGCAAAGACCAGCCCGCCTGGCACCTGCTGGGCCGCAACGGACAGGGGACATTGGTTTGCTACACCCGCCTGCTGCCCGCCGGCGTGGCGTACGCCGACTATCCGTCTATCGGGCGGGTGGTCAGTGCGCCTGCGGCCCGCGGTACCGGCGCCGGCAAACTGCTGCTGGCCCGGAGCATCGAGTTGTGCCACGAATTGTTCGGCCCACGGGCGATCAAGATCGGGGCGCAGACCTACCTGCTGCATTTTTACGAAAGTTTTGGTTTCCGCTCTACCGGGGAGGAATACCTGGAGGACGGCATTCCCCATACCAAAATGGTGCTGGCAGCGGGGCTGTAGCGTTTGCGAATTGGTCAGGCAAGGCCATACATTCGGCTGATTTAGTGTTCCAGTCTTTTTTCCACCGGATCTGTCATCGCGGGATTGACCGGTTCGCCGCGTCGGTTTTTGACGAAGTACTTGACAAAACTATTCGCGACACCCACGATCCCACCTACCAACAGGGCGTACCCCAGATCGGGTTGCAAGACCGGCATAGCGAGCAGAGGGATGTCGGCCAAGCGTGGAACAGCGATCATCCATACACCGGCCAGCAGCACGCCCACGGCCAGGCCCAGCCAACCTTTCGTCTGTCGTGGCCAGCTGACCGCAAAGTCCAGACGACGCCAGCGGCGCAGGTACAGCAAAAATTCGAGGATGGTCCACAGCAGCAGGATGCCGAAAAAATAGCGGACGTATAGTTCGTAGGGTGGATAAGCAATCAATTCCTGGCCATGCAGCCGGCGGATCACGCCATCCATGAGATTGCGCGCCGCATAAAAGCTGTTGACGTCGGTCAGGAGGACAATACCATAGCCTTTTTCGGGCAGCAGGTTGATGGCGCCGCTGAAATTCCGGCTTAATCCGGTATGCCGTATGGAATGCAAGTCGTTCCAGGGCCCAATCGACCAGCCCATGCCGTACCGGACCGACACCGGCGTGTGCATTTGCCGCAAGGTAGCGGTACTGACCAGGCTGTCGCCGGCACCGTATTTTCCGCCCCGCAGCATGGCGCGCAAAAAAATACACAGGTCGGCAGGGGTGGAGGCGATGTCTCCGGCCGCCATACCGTTATTATTCAGGTGGCTGGTGGCACGTGCCGGAAAACCAAACCAGTATTGGTGGCCGGTCTTTAATCCGGCCCCGGTTTCATGGGCGGAGGCGAAGGTGTGGGCCATTCCCAAGGGCTGCAAAATGTGCTCGCGGACGTAGGCAGCGTAGGGCAGGCCACTGGCCTGACGAACCAGTTGGCCCAATAGCTGGTAATTCAGGTTACAGTACTCGTGGCTTTGGCCGGGCGGATTCACCAGCTGGAGCTGGCGTAAATGACGGGCATAGCCCCGCTCGATGTCGGCTTGGATGGTGTCGGATGGCGTGTAAAAACCGGCCGACTTGGGAAGCCCGGCAGTTTGATTGAGCAAGTGGCGGACGGTGATCCGGTTGGATTGGGCACTATCGCCGGTTCTGAACCAGGGCAGGTAATCATGTACCGGCCGGTCAAGCGCGAGCTGTCCCCGTTCCACCAGCTGCATGACGGCCAGGGCGGTAAATGGTTTGCTGACCGATCCGATCAGAAACAGGCCGCCGGAAGATTCAGCGCCATAGCTGCGCAAATAAATGGTACTGTCCGGTGTCGTAATACCCAGTGCAATGGTCGGAATGTTCCATCGCTGCCTTTCCTGTTCCAGGAATTGGTCGATGACGGTAAAATCGGGCTGCGCCGGCAAGGATTTAGCGAATAGGCACAGCAGGAGGAAAAGAAGGTGTTTCATCGGTCTCAGTAAGCATTTGCGCGTGCAAAAGAACGATTAAACTTTTACTTTTCTCCCCGGCAAGTACGCTGCGCGGCTAACTTACCGGTTGGCGCGCAGATTCAGGAACATCTTGATCCCGAAATTGACCATCACCACCTTGGACTTGGTGAGGTAGGCGGTACTCAGGGAGACCTCGGTGTTTTTGAACATATCGCGGATGAAAAAGTAGCCGAACTCCGCACCCAGCGTGTAGTCCATGCGGCCGCTTTCGTCCGTCAGTTCGCGTACATCCTTATTATTAAAAGTGTAGCGCACACCGGCTTTGCCCAGGGCGGTAAAGGCGCTCTGCTTGCTTTTGGCACAGCGGTTGCCGTTGGAGCGATATAAACCGGCGCCCACTTCCGCCAATAAGAACGGAGTGACCAGGAAAGATTCCTGTAGCTCCCTGCTCTGCGGATCGAGGGTGAACAGAGCGCCGCCGCCGACGCGGGCTACGCTCCAGTGGGTACCCACGTTGAAGGCCGTCTCCGCCCCGAGCCCTAGTTGATTTTTGATACCCTCCACATTAGGCGCCACGGCGTAGAGGTGGGGAATATCGAGAAAAAGCCGGGGGCCGCTATTGCCTTGGCCGGATAAGGACAGAGTAGCCAGCAACAGCGCAGGCAGCAGTAGAAATGATTTTTTCACAACGTCAGGTTAGTTAAAGGTGAATGATTCAGGTGTTGGGCAGCAGACACGGATAAGGTCGGGTTCGCTGCCTGGGGGTTGGACTGACCAAAAAATAGCCGACTTGGCGGTCAATCAGGCCTAACTGGGGGTTGGATACTGCCGGATGCCGTAAAATTCCTGCGAATCAATCTTACCCAGCGCCACAATGTGTTCAAACCTGTCCTATTTTCGCCCTCCAATTTTTTACTACCAATATTATGGCCAAAAAATACGCATCCCGTCCGCCCGCCGCCCCGCCCAAAGCACCGAAGTCCGCCAAGTCCGCGGCCCCGGCGGTCGAAATGTCGCCGGACAAATGGATGCCCTGGCTGGCGGCCGGACTGGCTTTCGTGCTGTTCCTGACCGGTATCGGCAACGATATGGTGAGCATGGACGACCATACCGCCACCTTTAACAACCCTGCCGTAACCGACTTCAATCCTTTTATCGGTTCTAACCTGGGCATGTTCGCCCCCGTCACCTGGATGGGCTATGCGCTGGCCTACGCCATCCGGGGCGAAGCCGCCACCGGACTCTTTCACCTATTCAGCGCCCTGGTCCACGCGGTGAATGCCCTGCTGGTGTTTCGCCTGTTCCGCCGTTTGGGTAGCACCGCTACGGTAGCCCTAGTGGTGAGCCTGTTTTTTGCCATCCATCCGCTCCAGGTCGAGGCAGTTGCGTGGATCGCGGCTTTCAGTACACCGCTGTTTGCTATGTTCAGTCTGCTGGCCATGAACTACTACGTGCGGCATACGGAGGAGACGACGATGGGCAAAAATTACTGGTTCGCCGTAGCGCTGTTTGTCCTGGCTTGCCTGGCCAAATCCGCGGCCGTCAGTCTGCCGCTGACGCTGCTGGCGCTCGACTGGTGGCTGAAACGGCCGCTCAACCAGCGCACCTTGCTGGAGAAAGTGCCGTTTTTCATCGTTGCGCTGGGCTTCGGGCTGCTGACGCTGGTCACCCGTACCCAGGCTGGTTTTGGCGATACACCCGCCAATTTCAACCTGCTGGACCGGGTGCTGATGGTCTGTCACACCCTGGTTTTCTACTGGACCAAACTACTCGCACCGCTTGGACTGAGCATCTGGTACCCTTTTGTCAAAACCCAGGGTGCCTGGTCCTGGACCTACTATGCCGCACCGGTCGTGTTGCTGGGGTCGCTTTGGCTGGCCTGGCGCAGTCGCCGTACCCTGCCGGTCATCTGGTTTGGCATCCTGTTCTATTTGTCTAATGTTTTTCTAGCCTTACCCTACGCCACGTTCGGCACCTTCGAGCTGCGCTCCGATCGCTACAATTACCTGGCCGGGCTGGGCTTTTTCTTCATCCTGGCGAGCTTACCCGACCTGTTCCGGGCCAAACGCCCCAGCTGGGTCGGATCCGCCTGGGGTACGCTCACCGTGCTCGGACTGCTGTGGCTGATTCTGGCCGGCATGCGCATCACGGATTGGAAGAATACGATTACCCTGATCGACAAGGCCATCGCCACCTCGGGGGATAACTTTGGTAAAGCCTATTTGTGGCGGGGGATGCATAACGGGGACAATAACCAGGGCAAGGAAGCCCTCAGCGACTTCAACCGGGCCATCACCATCAATCCCACGCTGACCGAGGCGTATAAATACCGTGGCGGCCTGCTCGGCTTCGCCAAACGCTATGGCGAATCAGTCGCCGACCTCACCAAGTACCTGGAGAAAAATCCCAACGACGCCGAACAGTATTACAACCGGGGACTTTCGCTCATCAATCTGCAGCAGGTGCCCCTGGCCATCGGCGACTTTAACAAAACGCTGGAGATCAAGCCCGATTTCGCCCGCGCCTACCGCGCCCGCGGCAACGCCTACCTCATCCAAGGCGATACCGCCAAAGGACAGGCCGACCTGGCCGAATGGGAGAAAAGGAAAGCAACGCTGGACCAGGAGTAGGTGGCAACGCGGGCGGTATCTCCGATTTCGAATGGGAACGCGGATGACGCGGATGCAAGCAAACGCGGATGACGCGGATTTTAAAATCCGTTTAATCCGCGATTGGCACATCCGCGTCATCCGCGTTTGCTTGCATCCGCGTCATCCGCGTTCCCATTTTAAAATCCGCGTCGTCCGCGTTTGCTTGCATCCGCGTCATCCGCGTTCCCATTCGAAATCGGAGATACCGCCCGCGTTG
>JBKJKS010000140.1:0-9718 GCA_046597295.1 Saprospiraceae bacterium | reverse complement strand
CGATCAATGCGCAGGCCCGGCAGGGCTTGGGCCTGGGCTTTGATCGCGTATACCGTACGCTGGAAGGGGTAATCACCCGTGGCCAGGTAGGCCTGGTAAGGGCCAAAACCCTCTTTGCCCACGGCCTTAGCGACATCTACGATGCGAATCTCGCGACGAAACTTTTGTACTCCTTTGTCGTCGGTATCCGAAATCCAGTTGGCGCCGATGATACCGACGGCACTGGGATGGCTGGACACGTAGTCGAATACCTCCGTATTGGTTTTCAAGGCCGAGGCGTTGGCCGGTAAGTCCGCTCCCCCCGCAATGGAATCTCTGGCATAGCGGACCGTGCCGGAGAGTGGGTTATCGAAGACCAGCACCACGTTGCCCAGCTTGGATTGCGGATTGAGTTGGCGCCAGGTTTGGGTTTTACCACTGATCAGGTCGCGCAGCTGGTCTATGGTCAGCACGGTATCGCGGTTGGTGGGATGGAGGATAAAAGCCACTGCATCATGGGCAATGGGCGTCACCTTCGGTTCAAATCCGCGATTTTTAAAGCGCTGCAGCTCTTCCTCCGTCAGTTTCCGGGTGATCACGATGAACTGGATCGAATCACGCAGCAAGGCCGCGACCGCCTCCCCTTCGGAGGTGTATACCGGCGTGATGTGTGCCTGGCGGTAAATGGAATCGAACACGTCGATAGAAGTTTCCACAATAGGCCGGTAGCCCTCATCCACCATAATGCGCAAGGTGCCCGTCGTCGGTGTATCCAGTACTTTGCCGTCCTTACCCTTCTTTTGACAAGCGGTCAAAAGGCAGAGGAATAGGAAAAGGACGATTTTATGCAAATTGCTCATGGTAATCTTTTTAGTCAAAAAAGCATGCCCCGGCCGTTGGAGGCAGGTCAGCAGAATGGCGGGCGACGATTTAAAAATAATCCTTATAAATGCGCCAGCCCCGGTAAGTGCCATAAATCAGCAGTAAAGCGGCAAAAATGCGCAGGAATTCCGTCGATATACCCGGTAAAGCGTCCGGCGACAACAGTATAAAAAAGCCGAAGCCGAAGTAAAAAATAATCATCACTATACCGAAGAGGAGCATCGGGTTGCGAAAGCTGCGGCGATTGCGAATACGTTCATCGGAAGTCATAGGCCAGGCCATTTTATAGAAGATGCCAAATTCGGCAGATTTGGCGGATGTCCGAAAAAAGTTTGACGGAAAACCGACGGAAAAAAAGAGACCGCCTTACCAGTAACGGGTAAGGCGGTCTTTATCATTTTTAATGCATTGATATTCAGCAGCTTAGAAAATGTCCCAGAACAGCTTGGTTTCTACCACGTCCCCACCAATCGAGCTGGAACCGCGGGCATAGGCGTCGGCATTGAGCGTCTGCTCCTGCACCGGATAAGTGAGACGAGCTGGGAAGTCGCTGTTGGGATCCGAAGGAGCCGGCAACTGCGGATTGTCCAGACGACGCAATTCGACCCAGGCATCGAAGCCGCGGTTGTACAGCGCCAGCCACTTTTGCAGGCCGATCTTGGCTTTCCAATCGCCAGGAGCCGTAGCATAGGCGACGTCCGGCTGCAACAAGTAAGCATCCGCCTCGGCTTCCGTACCACCCCAGTATTCGATGGAGGCCCGGATAGCGTTGTTGTAATGCTCGGCAGCCGTGCCACCCACATTCATACCGCGCTCCACGGCTTCGGCCAGCAGGAATTCCACTTCCGCATAGTCGATCAGCAGGGATTCGAAATCAGGCGTCGTAATACGCTCATTGGGCTTGGAATACTCGGAATAGCCGTTGCCTTCACCCGGAATACCGCCGCTATAGCCACCGACATTGTCCACGGTAAAGTAATTATCTACGCGCGGATCATTGAGCGACAGCATAGTATCGACAATGGTGCGGGTAGCCACGAAGTCTTTCCGGCCACTTTGCACCAGATCCACCCAGATCGGGTTGGTGTTCGGCGGGGAAGAAAGATAGCGAAAAGCTACATTTTCCGCATTGGACGAGATCGCATTGGGGGCAGCCTGCTCCACAATGGTTTTCGCTTTGCCCGGATTCACATCGGCGATGATCATACCCAAGCGTAGTTTCAGCGAATTACCAAAGGTTACCCAGCCGGACATATCGCCACCGTAGAACAGATCACTGCTGCCGAAGCCGTCGCTGTTGACGTCGATATCAGCCAGGGCTTTGTCCAGGCGCACGAACAGATCATCGTAGATAGCGGCAGCGTCGTCGTATTTCGGATACACGTTGTCGCTGTTCAGCGCCTCGGAATAAGGCACGTTACCAAACGTATTGACCAGTACGGAATACGTGTAAACATTCAGAATTTCCGCCGAGGCATTCTGATTTTTCTGTTGGGCGGCCGAAACGAAGGCAAGATCCTGGGTTGGAATCAGCCGCTGGGCTTCGTTCAGGTTCTGCAGGACACGCGTATACATCGTGTTCCAGAAATTCTGCGGAATGTTGCGGGTCGTCAGGTCATAGTTCGCTTCGTCGAAGTAGGTCGTTTCCGTCCAGTACTGCGAGATCAGCCGGAAGATGTTGCTGTTGACGTTGGAACTGGTCATCTGGTCCACCAGACTCTTCTGGCTGGCGACAAACAAAGCGGCGGGTGGTACGACCGGCGGCTTTTTGGTATCCACATTGGTGTCGCCGAAATCATCCTGACAGGCAGCAAACAAGGTGGTTACGAATAATATCATTAATAATTTTTTCATGCTTGCAGTTTGTTTAGAATTTCAAATTAAGGTTAACGCCCACGGTGCGGGTGGTAGGATAGCTACCGGACTGGTAACCTTGTACGTTACCGGAGCTCAAACCGTCTTCCGGGTCAGCATAGGGCAGGTTCTTGTGGATGATCCACAGGTTGCGGCCATACAGGCCCAACGACATGCCTTTTACATATTTGTTATCGGCCAACCAGCGGCCCGGGAAATCCAGCGTCAGGTTGATCTCACGCAGTTTGACGTAGCTGGCATCATATACGAAACCAGCCGCCGGATTGCGGCGATAGCCAAAGTGACCGAAATTAACGGCACTTTTCCGCACATCATTGGGGGTGCCGTCGGCTTTGACACCGGGCACGATCAAGCCACCACCATCGCCAAGCGGGTTACGGAGTGGGTTACCCAGATCGTTGTTCGCCGCCGTTTCCGGATACAGACCGGTGGCCAGACCATAGTACAAGTCGAGCGAGAATACGTCACCGCCTTGCTTCACGTCCACCAGGAAGCCCAGCGAAACGTTCTTATAGCGCAGGGTATTGGTTACGCCACCCGTCCAGTCGGGGTTGGTGTTACCAATAATTTCATCGGAAGTCGCACTCTGCATATAGTAGCCATTGGCACCTACCACTTTCTGGCCGTTCAGGTACACGAAGTTTTTGCCCTTGATGGTGCCATAAGGCTCGCCAACGGCAGCATTCACCGAAATACCACCCTGGAAGCTGGCCAGCTGCAAGTTCTTAATACCACCCAAGTCGACCACCTCACTGCGGTTGCGGGCCCAGTTGGCATCGATGCGCCAGTCAAAATTAGCGGTACGAATCGGCCGCAGGAACAAGGAAACCTCTACCCCTTCATTCTGTACATCGCCGGCGTTGATAAACTTGGAAGAGTATCCAGTCGCCCTGGAAACCGCTGCCGGATAGATTTGGTCCACCGTGTTCGTTTTGTAGTAGGTCACGTCGAAGCCCACGTTGCTGTTCAGGAAACGCATTTCCAAGCCGGCTTCCAGACTTTTCGTACGTTCCGGTTTCAGATTCGGGTTGTTTTTGCGCAGCGGCAAGGCAGCCGAACCGGAGCCGCTGAACGGCGTGTTCAGGTCGTATACGTCACTTACACTCAACGGCGGGGCAGTATTGCCCACTTCCGCGTAGTTCAAACGGATTTTACCGAACGACACCGCGCCATTATCGCCCATCCAGTTGGAGAAGATAATGCCCAGCGAAGCCGAAGGATAGTAGTAAGCATTGTTGTCCACCGGCAGGGAGGACGCCTGGTCACGACGGATAGAGCCGTCCAGAATGAGCCATTTGTTGTAGATAAGACCGGCGCGGGCGAAAATACCATTCACCTGCAGGTCGTTATCTACTTCCACCGGTGCGTTGAGGGCATTCTGGGTATTGGACAAGGCGTAAACGCGCGGAATAGCCAGGCCGCCATTGGTGGAGGCGCGGATGCTCGAGTTACTGGTCTTGCGAATGTTCGTGCCGATCAAGGCATCGAATTGCAGCCGCTCGGTCAGGTCGATCGGCTTGAACTGGCCCAGCAGGTCGTAGTTTAACTCCCGGAAATTGCGGTTGAAACGCTGATACTCCGATACGTCAATACTGCCGACGGCGGTACGCTCTTCCTGGATCTCATCGAACTGATCGATCGACACCCGGCCCGTCACGTCGAACCAGCTGGTCAGGTTGTAGGTCACCCCGGCCGAACCGAAATAACGGTTGCGGTGGTCATTCTGATAGTTCTCGTAGCGTGTCCAGTAAGGGTTGTCCCAGTAAATGGGCACCAGATCGGTCGGATCTGCCCAGTTCCAGGTGATGTTCTGCTTGGTACGGTCATAGGCCGCGCCCAGCTCCTGCACATCCACGTTGGTCTGCCACCACTGACGGAAGTTGCCCATCAGGTTTTTGGAATCGTAGCCGCTGCCGTAACGACCCAGGCCGTCGGTAGCGGTATAGTTGACCGAAGTAAACACCTGCAGCCGCTTGGTCAGGTTGTAACCGGCGCCGAAATTCACCAGATCCTTATCCACACTGCTATTTGGCATAATGCCTTTATCGGTCGTCTTCGTGTAACCCAGTTTGAAGTAGCCGTTCTCGTTGTTACCATCGATCAGGATACTATTGTTGGTGCCCAATGCGGTCTCGAAAAGGGAGCCCGGACCATTGGCAGCGGCGACCCATGGACGTGATTTCCCAAAATTGGGAGAAGTCGGATCAAAAGCATCCCACTGATACACCTGCAAATTCGGATCGAATTTGGCGCCGTGGGAGGCATCTTCGCTGGTCGGCGTCACCAGATCGGGCGTGCCGTCTTCATTGATGTCGCGCTCGAGGAAAAATCCGCTGGCGTCCTCATAGTAGGCACCATACCCGGCGCCATACTGGTCCTGGTACTCCGCAAAAGTGGATTTGTCATACCGGCCGGCGTTCACGCCGGCGTTGATCGTCACCCCGATCCCCTTGCTTTTGCCCCGTCCTTTTTTGGTATTGATCATGACCACGCCATTGGAGGCCCGCGAGCCGTACAAGGCCGTAGCGGCAGCGCCTTTCAGCACGGTGATGGATTCCACGTCGTCCGGGTTGATATCGTTCGCCGCATTACCATAGTCGTAGCCCCCGCGTCCGGTCAATTGATCCCCGGTGTTGGAGTTGGAGTTATCGATGGGTATACCATCCACCACGAAGAGGGCTTGGTTGTTGCCGGTGAGCGACTTGTTGCCGCGCAGCACCACGTTGGTGGAACCGCCCAGGTTGTTGTTGCGTTTGATCTGCAGACCGGCCACTTTGCCGGAAAGCGAGTTGACCACGTTGGCATCGCGGGTACGGGTCACGTCCTCGCCATCCACCTTCTGGGCGGAATAAGGCAGTTCATTCTTGTACCGGGTAATACCGAGGGCCGTAACCACGGCTTCTTCGAGTTGCAGGCCGGAAGCCAGTACCACGTCCACTACGTTCGTAGCGCCGAGGACCAGTTCCTGGGTCGTGTAACCCGTGTAGGTAAATACCAGTACGTCGGAGCCGGCGGGCACCTGCACGGAGTATTTGCCGTTGAGATCGGTACGGGCGCCCGCAGCGGCGCCCTTCACGGCTACGGAGGCGCCCACGAGCGCCTCGCCGTCATCTCCGGAAACGGTACCGACTACCGTACGCTGCGCGAGCGCCATACTGGCCATAGCCAGCACCAAAGAGAGCGTTGTAATAAATTGCTTCATACAAAAATTGATTTGGTTAGATATTGTGTGAAAAAAGTCTGGGTGTTTCCATAGCCCATCAGGGTAGACTTAAGGCCAAAAAATGGGATTAAAAGAAAAAGCCGCAGACGATCAGCCTTTCCATGCAGAAAGGGTCCGATTGTCAGCGGCTTGTAAAAGTTTGGTATGGTTTACGCAATGCGGTTATTTTTATTTCGGCAAAAACACTATTAGCCGTCCAAAGGTAAAGTATTGTGGCGATAAAATGTTCCGGAAGCACATCTTTTTTTGTGAATTGCCAAATCCTATCCGCTCCCAAGAACTGTGTAACATGCACATTTTCACCGCAATGTACTAAAAGGGGAAGCAGTGGAACCGCAGCGTTTTTTCGCTGTTCGCTCCGTCGCCTGGGCAGGTCTGCGCGGAATGCGACAGTCGTATGACTTATTACGGGTTTGCCTGGCGTCCGTCACTTAGGCCGGCCGGCATTATCGCCCGGCAGCCCGCCTGCGGTAGCGCCACGTCGGTTGCTTTTGGAATAAGTCAGCGAAAAGTCGATGAAACATGGACGTTGTCCCTACGCCAGCTGACGCAGGTACATGCGCACGGTATTGGCCAGGCCATAGTACAGGGCGTCGCTGATGAGTGCGTGGCCAATACTCACTTCCAGGAGTCCCGGACAATGGGTCTGAAAATACCGCAGGTTGTGCAGGTTCAGATCGTGTCCGGCGTTGATGCCGATGCCCAGGGCGCCGGCCGCTGCTGCCGCCCGGGTATAAGGCTGCATGGCGGCTACGGGGTCGGTTAAAAAGTCATGGGCATAGGGGCCGGTGTACAGCTCGATGCGATCGGCGCCGGCGGCCTGCGCCCCTTCCACCATGCGCTCGTCCGGATCCACAAAAACGGATACCCGGATGTGCTGGCGTTGCAGCTGCTCGGCCACTTCCTGCAACCAGCCCGCCTGACCGACGGTGTCCCAGCCCGCATCGGAGGTGAGTTGCTGAGGAGCATCGGGTACCAGCGTACATTGGTGGGGACGAATAGCCAGCACCAGTGCCAGAAACTCCGGCGTCGGATTGCCTTCGATGTTGAATTCCGTCGTCACCACGTCCTGCAGGGCCGGCAGGTCGTCGTATCGTATATGCCGCTGGTCGGGACGGGGATGTACGGTAATGCCCTCCGCACCGAAGGTCTCACAATCCTGGGCTACCTGTAACAGGTTGGGCAAATGGCCGCCGCGGGCATTGCGCAACAGCGCCACTTTATTGAGGTTTATGCTCAGCCGGGTCATGTTTTTCGGTAAAAATCTTAAAGTTTTTAAAAAAACGCCGGCTTTTGGTTAGAATTTCCAAAAAGTCCGGTGCTGCTGAAGGTGAATGGGTGGCCCTTTCGTTCGGTTTGTACCGATTATCTGCCCGCGTCTGGCACGATATTTTTGAACACACTTAATAAAAACGAAACACTATGTGGAAGAAAAGCCTATTGCTCTTTTTATTGATGCCGCTCATGTGGGCATGCACCAAAAACGCCTTTACCGGGCGTCAATCGCTGAATTTGTTTCCGAATGCCCAGATCAATCAGATGAGCTTTTCGGAATACCGCAACTTTTTGACACAAAATAAGGCCATGGCCTCCGGCACCCAGGTAGATATGGTCCGACGGATTGGCAATGACTTGCGTGCTGCGGTGGAAGTGTACTACCGGGCCAACAAGCTGAGCAGCGATCTCAAAGATTTTGCCTGGGAGTTTAACGTCATCGACGAGCCGAACACCGTGAATGCGTTTTGCATGCCGGGCGGTAAAGTCGTGGTTTACACGGGCATTTTGAAGGTGACCCAGAATGAAGATGCTTTAGCGGTCGTATTGGGTCATGAAATTGCCCATGCCCTGGCCAACCACGGCAATGAGCGCATGAGCCAGCAGGTAGTGGCCCAGCTCGGCATGGCCTCGCTGGACCTGGCCCTGGCGCAAAAATCTGCCCAGACCCGGAGTATCCTGATGCAGGCGGCCGGAGCAGGCGCCCAAGTGGGTGTTTTGCTGCCTTTCGGTCGCAAACACGAGTCAGAAGCCGATGAGATCGGACTTTACCTGACCGCTATGGCCGGCTATAACCCCAATGAAGCGGTGCCGTTCTGGGCGCGGATGTCCAAAGCCGGTGGCAGTCGTCCGCCGGAATTTCTGAGCACGCACCCGGACCCCACGAAGCGCAGCGCCCGCCTGAAAGAACTGGTGCCTAAAGCACGGGCGTATGCCCAGAAATACCCGGTGACTGCCAGCTCGAGATACCGGAAAAAATAAGGAGTCGGCAGCATAGATGATGGCCTGCACGCCGGTAGCCGGTCGGCCCGCAAACTTTCGGAAAGTGTCCGCACTTCCCGAAAGTTTGTTTTTTTTGCACCTGCCAAAAATCACCCTGCCGCCATCCGCAACCACTGCCTCATATTGCTCACCTGGCTCTGCCTATTGTTATCCTGGTCCCCTGTACGGGCGCAGGATGACAGCCATGTGGAACAAACCACCGTGGAGATCGACAACCTGCTCCAGCAGGCGCGTCAGGCCAGTAGCGAACGGGAGGGTGATGAACTGGCCGAACGTGCGCTGGTGCTGGCCCGTGATATCCACTATGATGGCGGCGTTGTCCGCGCTTCCACCCTGCTGGGTGAAAAGGCGATGCGGCAAGGAAAAGTGGAAGCAGCATTGCAGCATTATCTGGAGGCCGAGAGTAAAGTGCCGGCCACCGGCAATCAGGCGACCTTGGTCACCATCAACACCGCGCTGGGCGATCTTTTTTTTCGGGAAAAACTGTACGAGACGGCCCGTCGCTACTATCGTGCGGTACTGGCCCTGCAGCCCCAGGACTACGCAACGATGGAAAAAACCGCCGATGCCTGTCTGTACGATTTGAAATACGATAGCGCTGAAATTTATTATAAAACGCTGATCGTCAGATATAAAGAGGAGGGGAACAATCCCCATCTGGTCCAGATCTATCAAAAACTGGCCAGCGCCTACGATCAGAAGGGTGATGCCGGGAAAAGCCTGTACTACTACCTGCCCATCGAAACGCTGATCGAGCGTTTTGGAACCACCCAGGAAAAATCACTCCTTTACAACAACCTGGGCCGTCAATACGCCACCTTGGGCGACTACCCCAAAGCCCTCAAGTACTTTCACAACGCCGAACTGCTCTGCATCTACATTCCCTGTGACTATCCGGAGGTGTTGTATGCCAACATGGGCATTGCGCTGCACAACACGGGCGATACCAAACAGGGGATTGAATACCTGTTGAAAGCGCGGGGTATTCTGGCCGACCATCGGGATGTCGCGGCATTAGCTAATCTGGAACACCTGATCGCCGGGGTGTACTTCAGTGATAATGATTTGTACAACGCGCTCAGCCACAATGATATCGCTATTCGCTACGCCCGCGAGACCAAACAAGTGACCGTGCTGGCCAATGCCTACCGCACCGAGGCCGATGTGTACCATGGCCTCTATGATTTTGAAAAAGCCTTTGAGTACTACCGTCAATACCTGAACGTACTGGACTCCGCGCGACTGGAAGAACAGGTGCGCCAGCACCGCCTCGATCAGCAACGCACTTTGCTGGTCAGTGCGGAAGGGCAGATCAAATACCTGATCGCCCGGCAAAATATCAAAGACCTGGCACTCCAGCAGGCGCGCTCCGAACAGGACCGGCTGAAACTGACCAACGAGAAACTGGCCCTCGAAATCAGCAAGAGCGAAGACAAAGCGCTGCTGCTCGAAAAGCAAAAGGAGGTGGATCAGGCGCAGCTG
>JBKJKS010000429.1:0-5725 GCA_046597295.1 Saprospiraceae bacterium | reverse complement strand
GCCGTCCGATACGGTGGAAATCGCGACCGGTTTGCGCCGCCATTCGTCGTACAGCAGATCCACCACGTTTTTCAGGCTGGCCGGATAGCCGCCGTTGTATTCCGGGGTCACGATGAGTACCCCGTCGGCTTTTTTGATTTTTTCGGCAAATTCTACGGTCGCTGCGGAGGGCGCCGGCTGCAGGCGCAGGCGCTCCTCGAAGACCGGGAAATTATAGGCTTTCAGGTCCAATATTTCGGCGGTGCCCAGCTGCTGATCCCGGATGTAGCGCTCGAAGTAGAGCGCGACCCGGTGGCTGGCACGCCCCGTGCGGACACTGGCGGAAATGATGGCGATGTGCGGCATAGTGAAAGGTTGGATCGACAAGGGTTGATCAAAGTACTAATCAACACCTTGCCCCACCGGAATGTTGCCATTTGCCTTTTTGCTTCTTGCCATTTGCTTATTTTCCTACCCGCTGCTGCGGCCCAGCTTTTCCATCACGTATAACTTGTGGCTACGGCCAATCGGCAGCACCCGCCCGGCAATCTCCACCTCGGCGGCAGAGAAGGACTCGATCTTATCCACGGCCACCAGGAAAGAGCGGTGAATCCGTAGGAAGTTGTCGGTGCGCATGAGCTCTTCCAGTTCGCCCAGCTGGTAGTGGGTGTGGTAGGCTTTGTTCGTCGTCTGGATCGAGACGGCGTCTTTCAGGCTTTCGATGAACAGAATTTCATCCAGGTAGATTTTCACCGAGCGCTTATTCACCGTGAAAAAATAATAAGGGCGCGGCGGTTTGAGCACCGGCGTTACCGGCCGGTGCGGCAGTAAAAGTTTATTGACCGCTTTATTGAACCGGCTGAACTCGATGGGCTTGAGCAGATAGTCGGTCACCCGTAGATCGAAACCGTCCACCGCAAACTCCGGAAAGGCCGAGGTAATGATGACGCGGGGCGGATGCGTCAGCGATTTCAGGAACTCCAGGCCGTTCAATTTGGGCATCTGGACGTCCAGAAAGATCACTTCGACCGGCTCGGTGCGGACTACTTCGAGGGCCTGGATGGCATCGTGACAAATACGGGTGAGCGCGAGGAAGGGTGTCTGGCCGATGTATTCAGCCATCAGCTCGGCCGCCAAAGGCTCGTCTTCCACAATAATGCAGCGCAAAGGAGTAGTCATAGCGGTAAAATTCAAAAATGGCAATATGCAAAAAGGCAAAAAGGCAATACCGAAGTTGCACCCAAAGTGCAGCTTCGGTCTGTTTAATGGAAAGAAAAGGATAATGATCGTACCATCAGCGCCGAATGACCGTTTGGAGACCCTTTACAACCTAAATAGGCCGATTTTGCCCATTGCCTTTTGCTTATTACCTTTTGCTTATTGCCTTTTGCTTATTGCCTGTTTTCCAGCACCCCCATTGCGCGGCCCACTTTCGTAAAGGCGGCCACGGCCTTCTCCAGGTGCTCCGGCTCGTGGGCGGCACTGAGCTGTACCCGGATGCGGGCCTTGCCCTGGGCCACGACCGGGTAGAAAAATCCGATGACGTAAATACCTTCCTCCAGCAGCCGGCGGGCGAACTCCTGGGCCAGTGGCGCGTCGTAGAGCATGATCGGCACGATCGGATGATCGCCGGGCAGGATATCGAAACCGGCTGCGGTCATGTGCTGGCGGAACCAGCGGGTATTGGCTTCCAGTTTGTCCCGCAGGGTGGTGCTGGCGCTCAACAGGTCGAACACCTGGATCGAAGCGCCCACGATGGCCGGGGCCAGCGTATTGGAAAACAGGTAAGGCCGCGAACGCTGGCGCAGCAGTTCGATGATTTCCCGCCGGGCGGACGTAAAGCCGCCCAGCGCGCCGCCCAGCGCCTTGCCCAGGGTGCCGGTCACGATATCCACGCGGCCCATCACGTTGCGGTATTCGTGGGTACCGCGCCCGGTCTTGCCTAAAAAGCCCGAGGCGTGGCATTCGTCGATGCCCACCATCGCGCCGTAGCGGTCGGCCAGGTCGCAGATCTTATCCAGCTGGGCGATGGTGCCGTCCATGCTGAAAGCGCCGTCGGTAAAGATGAGTTTCCGGCGGGCACCGGCCGCTTGGGCCTGCTGCAGGCAGTCCTCCAGCGACTGCATGTCGTTGTGCTTGTAACGAAAGCGCTGCGCCTTGCACAGCCGGATGCCGTCAATGATGGAGGCATGATTGAGTTCGTCGCTGATGATGGCATCTTCCCCACCGAGCAGCGGTTCGAACAGCCCGCCGTTGGCGTCGAAAGCGGCCGCGTACAGGATGGTGTCTTCCATGCCGAGAAAATCGGCGATGCGGCGTTCCAGTTGCTTGTGAATATCCTGGGTGCCACAGATGAAGCGCACCGACGACAGGCCATAACCATGGCTGCGAATGGCCCCGATGGCGGCCTCGATCACCGCCGGATGGCTGCTGAGCCCTAAGTAGTTATTCGCGCAGAAGTTGAGCACTTCTTTTTGCGCAGTCGTGCTGATGACCGGTCCCTGCGGGGTGGTAATGATGCGTTCTTCTTTGTACAGCCCCGCCGCGCGGATGCCGTCAATTTCGGTTTGGAGGGCGGATTCGACGTTGCTAAACATGAAAAATACAGGTTAAAAAAAATGATTGGATTTACTTCGCCGTCACCCGCACGGCGATCCGGCGGTTCTGGGCGCGGCCTGCTTCGGTCTCGTTGCCGGCGACCGGATGCTGCGCACCGTAGCCTTCGGCGACAAGCCGGTTTTTGGCAATACCCATTTTGACCAGGGCAGCCTGTACGGTTTCCGCACGGGCACGCGACAGTTTCAGATTCGCCGCTGCGCCACCCACATTGTCTGTGTATCCGCCAATTTTGAGCTTTACCTTCGGAAATGCCTGCAACACTTCGTAAATATTGGTCAGTTGCTGCTGCGAATACGCCATATCCAGTTCGGCGCTGCCGGTCTTGAAATTCAGGTGGTCGAAGTTGAACCAGGTAGTATCATTCACGGCTCGACGGTCATCGCGGATGAATCCCACCAGCTGGCTTTCCATGCCTTCGAGTGCGCCTTGCAGGGCATAGCCGCCCGGCAGGGTGTCCTGGTACACGGTCGGCTTGGCCACCGGAGGCGCCGGCTCGGGTACGGGCATTGGAGCGGGCAAAGTCGTTTGCACCACGGCCGGTTCGGCGGAGCAGTTTTTCAGGTAGTAGATCACCAGGGTACCCATCAACAGCAACAGGAGCAATGGCCACAACCAGCGCTGGCCGGTCGTGGCGACCAACGGGGTCCGCTCCGGCTGGCTGCTGCCGAAATCACTGATGCCCAGCACCGCGCCCAGACCAGCCGGTAAAAGACCCATAATACTGTTCTGATCCCCTTTCAGCAGATTGACCAGACCGGACAGGTTCAGACCGCCGCCGCTGATTTTTTTGCTCAGCACGCCCATCACCAGCGGACCGACCACGCCGAGCAGCGAAGAAGTAGTGGCCGGTCGCAAGCCCGCGAAGGAGGACACCGCATTGGTCATGGCCGGGACTTTGGCGCCGAAGAGCAGACCGAGCAGCTGGCCGGAAGCATCTTTCGGATCGTTCTGCGCCAGGTTGCCGGTCTGGAGCAGTCCGGCAGGGTTATTCAGCACCGCCGGGTCGAAGGCCGAAAGCATACTGAAAATGCTGCCCATTGCGCCGGCGTCGCCGGTCTTTTGGAGCAGGCCGGCAAGCATACTGGGCACCAGACCACCGATGCCCCGGGATACGTTATTTTCCGGCTCGCCATGCAACTGCGCATATTGGACCAGGAGTTCGGGAGTGATGTACTCCCGAATAGTTTCGATCAGGTTGGCCATTTCGTTAGTTGGTTTAAACAGGCAAAGTAAAAATTAGACAATCAGCGGGCCGCTAAAACGGGTAGCCGACGGCAATGTTGAAGTTGAAATCGCGCAGTTGCAGCCTGGAAAAACGATTGGGCACCCAGTATCGCCCCCGGTCATCGGAATAGGGATTGCGCAGGGGCAGGCCGGCATCCACCCGGAGCACGGCGAAGGTAATATCCATGCGCACACCTGCACCCGTGCCAATGGCGATGTTTTTATAGGAATCCCAACGCAATTCAGCTTGCGGACGCACCGGATCCGGTTTCAGGTTCCAGATGTTGCCGCCATCGACAAATACCGCCCCCTTGAAAATGTAAAATATCGGGAAACGCAGTTCCGCATTGAACTCAAAACGGAAATCACCCGATTGGTAGAAGGGTCTCACGCTTTCAGGATCGTAGAAGCCACCCGGTCCCAGTTCCCGGATGCGCCAGGCCCGTAAACCCGAAGGCCCGCCCACGAAAAACTGCTTGACATAGGGGGCCGTGCGCGTATCGCCGAAGGGCTGGACGATGCCGCTGCCGATCCGGGCCACCCCCGTCAGGCTTTTATTGAAATCGCGGGTGTACACGGCATCGAGATCGGCGCGGATGTACTTGGAAAATTCCAGGGTGCCGATCCGCCATTCCTGTTTACCGAACGGAATAGACCACAACTGGTTGAGCACCATGGCTTCCAGACCCGAGAGGTCGGTATTTATCCGGAACACCCAGCGTTCGCCAAAGACATTGCTCTTGCCGGCATAGGTGTAGCTGAATGACCGCAGCAGGAAACCGGTGAAAAGCTGGTTGTTAAAACTATTGCGCAGGAATTGGTTATTCTGGAAAATGTCCAGAAACTGGGAATCCAGTTGGGGCCGCAGCACATCGATGCCGACATGATCGAAGGAGTATTGGTGCTCGGGATTGGTGCGTATTTCGTAGCCGAAAGCTGCGTTAAACAGGTTATAGCGGTAAAAGTCGATTAATTTCAGAAAATTGTAATTCAACGAAAAATGCGCTTTCCCATCGGTGTTCATCCGTTCGTACAGGCCGGTGCTTACCAAGCGGGTCCGTCCGAATTTCAGGTCGTGCAGGCCTCGCCAAATCCCCAGGTAGTCGAAGAAGCGGGGAATCAGCAGGCCGTTCTGGATTTTAAACTCCTGTGAAAAAATGGAGAACGCCGGCCGGTCCCGACCAGCGATATCGAATTCCAGGTTGAGCTGCGCATTCGTCTCCAGTTGTTCGGCGCCCCGGAACAGGTTGCGATTGCGAAAAAGCGACGATATGCTGGCGCCCAACAGTCGTCCGGACAGCGAACTGGTCGATGAGCTCAGGCCAATGTCGGCGCCGAATGCCAGGCGTTTGGTGGGCGTAAACGAAATATCCACGTTCATGCGGTCCGGTCGCAGGCTGTCCAGGTTGGGCTTGATGGCTACGAAGCGAAAAATACCCAGTGCGTTGAGGTCGCGCAGGGTTTTATCAAAGTCCACCTGGCGGTAGGGCCAGTCGGGACGAATGGCAATAGCCCGGTATAAATGCTTGGGTTTGACCTGGAATTCTGGTTCGGCGGTCGCGAAGTATATGCCGTTGATGGTGGTGTCCGACCGGATGGAAGACACGTCGGGCAACAGGCTGAGCAGCACCGCCACGCGATTGATCACGTAGATCTTGTGCGCACTGGTGTCCGTTGGCGGTAGCACGCGCACGACCACGTTGGTTTTGGTGCCGACGCTGTCGCCTTCAAACTCCACGAAACTGGGACTGAAATAAGCGTAGCCCCGGTTTTTCAGTTCGGCCGTGACCCGGATTTTCTCCGCATCGAAAGCGGCGCCATCGACCGGATTGCCCCGGCGCAGGCGGGTGTCTTCCGCAGTCAGCAGCAGGATCTGACGCACCAGGCTATCGCGGCTGTCAAA
>JBKJKS010000308.1:0-5245 GCA_046597295.1 Saprospiraceae bacterium | reverse complement strand
TTTTCCGCCCGAACTCGGCCCTTCGCTGCTGATGCTGCTCAGTCAGGCGGCTGCGGATGATGCCCGTTTCGAGCGTATCAGCCAGCTATTTGATCAGTCAGCGGAGCCGGTGGTGCCTTTCGTCATGCAGCTGTTTACGGCTGCCCTGGCGCGGCGCGAGCGTCCGGAAGCGGTGGTCCGGGTGCTGGAGGGACAGGTGGAGCAGCCCATCCTGCTGCTCGACACCCTGCTGGCCCTCGATCAGGGCGGCTACGCGGAAGCGGCTTACCAGGCCGGTGATCGCTTATTGGCCCTGGCCAAATTCAACCACAGCCAGCGCCGGCAAATCGAAGACATGATGTTCCGGCTGGCGGACAGCATGGGCAACCGGGAACGAAAAATCACCTGGCTCTGGCGGCGGTTTCAACAGAGTGGCGACTTCAGTTTTTACGAACAAATGAAACAAACGGCGGGCAAAAGCTGGTCGGGCATCCGGACGCACCTGATCGCCGAGCTGCGGCGGGCGGGCAACAGCCACACCGAAGCTATCCTGCTGGGCGCCGAAGGCGATACGGTTGCCCTGGCCCAACTGCTCGACTCCGCCACCGAACTCAGCCAGGTGCAGGAATGGGAAGACCTGCTGCTGACCACCGATAAGGCTTTTATCGAACGCCGCTATGCCGAGCTGCTGTCCCAGTATTTGCACGACCACTTTGGTCGCCAGGCGTCCGGCTATGTCCGCGAAAACCTGGCCGGGCTGCTGCAAAAAGGCGAAACCGAGGTAGTACTGGCCATTGTTCGCCACCTTATCGATCACTTTGCCGACCGGCCGACGTTGCCCGACGAGCTGGCGGAGCTGTTTCCAAAATCGAAACGCCGGGCGGTGGCGCAACCGCCCCTGCTATGAAAATCGAACTGTGGGCCATTGGCAAAACTGCTGAGCCTTACCTGGCGATGGGGCTGGAGATTTTCGAGAAACGGTTGCAGCATTACCTGCCCTTCCGGACCGTGGTGCTGCCCGACGTAAAAATGAAAACCGCCGACGCTGCGCTGCTCAAAAAAGAGGAGGGTAAGATGCTGCTCCACAAGCTCGCGCCCGACGACTACCTGGTCCTGCTGGACGAGCAGGGGCGGGAATTCAGCTCCGTCGGGCTGGCCCAGTGGCTGGAACGTCGCCTGACCGCCTCCAACCGAAAAATGATCTTTCTGATCGGCGGCGCTTTCGGTTTTTCCCCCGATGTTTATGCCCGCGCCAACGAGCAAATTGCGCTGTCGCAGCTCACGTTTTCCCACCAGATGATCCGCCTGTTTTTTTTGGAACAGCTCTACCGTGCCATGACCATTTTACGCAATGAACCGTATCATAATGGGTGAAGATTTGAAGATTTGAAGATTTGAAGATTTGAGGATTTGAGGATTTGAGGATTTGGGGATTTGAGGTAATATTTTTGGGTTTATAAATAGGTCATTATGAGACAGTTTTATTTTGAAAAATTGGATGTCTGGCAAAAAGGTCGCTTGTTGACCAAAGACATTTACCGGTTATCGCAAAAATTCCCTGTGGAAGAAAGATTTGGCATGAGCCAGCAAATACGCCGAGCCTGTATTTCCATAAACTGTAACATTGCAGAAGGCTCAAGCCGTCATTCTGGGAAAGATCAGGCCAGATTCACTGAGATTTCTTACGGTAGTCTAATGGAGGTGCTCAATTTATTGATTGCCGCTTCAGATTTGAATTATCTGGAAATGGACGAAGTTAATTTAAGCCGTCCGTTAATTGAAGAAATCAGCAATAAGCTGAATGCTTTAAGAGAGACACAATTGAAACGAATTTAATGGCAATGGTGGATCAAATCCTCAAATCCTCAAATCCTCCTCTGTTCCATGCCCATCACTTATATCATCATCGGCGTTACGGCCCTCATTTCATTTCTGGCCTTCAACAATCAGGATTTGTTTCAAAAACTGAAACACTGGCCCTACGAGGAAGCGCGGCAGGGGGAATATTACCGGTGGCTGACCAGCGGCTTCCTGCATGGCGATTTCATGCACCTGATTTTCAATATGCTGACGCTGTATTTCTTCGGCCGGTACGTGGAGGCCTGGTTTGCCGATACGGTACCGCGCTTCGGCGTTACGCTGTTTCTGATCTTTTACCTGGTGTCCATTGTGGCGGCATCGGTCGCCACGTACTATAAATTTCGTAATACGCCGTCTTTTGCCAGCATCGGCGCATCGGGGGCCGTGGCCGCGGTGCTGTTCGCGTCTATCCTGCTCGACCCTACCATCGGGATCATGCTTTTTTTCATTCCTATTCCGATCCCGGGCTTCATCTTCGGGCCGCTGTATTTGTGGTACAGTTCGTACGCCGCGCGGCAGGGAGGCGACAATATTGACCACACGGCCCACTTTTTCGGGGCCGTATTCGGCTTCTTTTTTCCACTGGTGCTCCAGCCTTCCCTAATCCAGTCCTTTTTCCAACAGATCGTCGGCTGGTTCCAGTACACGTTCGGCAGTTGAACGAAGTGTAGGCGGGCGGACAATTCGGGGGAATGCCGAAACACAGGCGGGCCATTTCCGCTACTTTTGCAAACAAACCCGTCCAAGTGCTGTTTCTACCTGAACTTTCTTACTGCAATTTCACACTCAAATAATTTTCGATATGGCCCATGAATTTTCTGATGCAACTTTCCAGACCGAAGTAATTGGCAATGATAAACTTACGGTGATTGACCTTTGGGCGGAATGGTGCGGCCCCTGCAAAATGATGACCCCCGTGGTAGAAGAACTGTCGCGCGAATACGAAGGCCGCGCGGTGATCGGCAAACTGAACGTGGACGACAATCCCGAAGTGCCCACCCAATTCAACGTCCGCGGTATTCCGACCTTCCTAATCTTCAAAGGCGGAGAACTCAAGGAAAAGATCGTCGGCGCCCAGACCAAACAGTTTCTGAAAGATAAGATCGAAGCGCATATTTAAAGGCGCATGAACGACATAGAAGCCCTGGCCGTAAATAAGCAAAGGGCAATAAGCACTACCCGCTGGTGGATTACTCCGCCAGCGGGATTTTTTTATTTGCTGTCGTAGCGTAGGCCCCCTCCTACTCCCCCATGAAGGGGGAGGGTACATCGAGAAGAACAGAAGTGAGGATACTGAAGGTACATAATGTTGATTATCAACCTCTTATAAACCCTTATCAACCCTCATCAACCGCTCCCCCTTCCAGCACCTGCCAGGCCTGCCCCAGCGCATCCACCAGATCACCGGCGATCAGGGCCGCCTGACCATGCCGGGCGGCCGCCAGATCACCGGCCAGGCCATGCAGGTATACGCCCAACCGGGCTGCCGCTGCAGGCGCGTAGCCTTGGGCCAGCAAACCGGTCAGGAGGCCGGTCAGTACATCGCCGGTGCCGCCGGTAGCCATGCCCGGATTGCCGGTCGAATTGAACCAGCAGGAACCGTCGGGTGCGGCAATGGCCGTGTGGGCGCCTTTCAGCACGATGACCACGTGGTGCTGCTGCGCCATCCGGCGTTGCAGATCGTTGCGCGCAAAGTCATGTTCAGTAGGCCCGAACAGCCTTTCAAATTCTTTCGGATGTGGCGTCAGGATGGAGTTTTCGGGTACGGCCGGCCACCAGTCCGGATGCCAGGCCAGCAGGTTCAGCGCATCGGCATCGAGGACCATGGGGTGGTCCGTGTTCGTCAGCAGCTGGGACAGAGCGGCGGCCGTCTCCGGGTGCGTGTCCAGGCCGGGACCGGCCCCCACCGTGGTAATATTCTGCAGGTCAGGTAGTTGGGTGATAAAATCGCGTTGTTCATCGGTGCTGCACATGGCTTCCGGCACGCTGGTTTGCAGCACTTCGTAACCGCAGCCAGGCGCATGCACCGTGAGTAAGCCCACGCCGGAGCGCAGACAGGCCCGCGCCGCCAGCACCGCCGCACCGATTTTCCCCCGGCTCCCGGCGACCAGCAGGGCGTGGCCGAACGTGCCTTTATGGCTGAATGTTGCCCGCGGCCGGACCAGGGCCCGCGCCTCCGCATGGGTCAGGTAGTGAAATGGCGTGCTGGTTGTTGCCTCAAAATCGGCATGCAGACCAATCGGGCCGTAGGCCCAATCCCCCACCCGACCGGCATTTTCCGGAAAGAAGAAGGCGCGTTTAGGGGTTTCGAAACTAAAGGTGCGCGTGGCCTGCACGACGGACCCTGGCGTATGCTGGTCAGCGAACAGGCCGCTGGGCAGATCGATCGAGACGATCTCGTTGGGCAGTGCGTTCAGGGCGTCGATCACGGCGGGCCAATGCTCGCCGGCCAACGGCCGGCTCAGGCCCGTACCGAAGAGCGCATCCACGATGATTTCGTTTTTTTCCAGCCTGGGAATTTCCTGGAGGGTGCGTAGCACAGTCACGGTCACCCCCTCCGGCAGCAGGGCCCGCTGCGCCTCGAAATCCGCCGAACGCTTCCCGTTGAAGTCGCAAACGAATACTTTTACGGCGTAAAATTGCCGGTGCAGCAGCCGCGCCACGGCCAGTCCATCGCCGCCATTGTTGCCCGTACCGGCAAATACGCAGACCGGACGTTCGGTATCGGCGTATATTTTGACAAACCAATCCGTAAAGGCCTGCGCAGCGCGGTTCATCAGCCCGGCCGACGAAAGTGGTTCGTGTTCCAGCGTGTAGGCATCCCAGTCGCGCAGCTGGCCGGCTTGGTAAATTTTCATAGACGGTTGAGCGTAATTTAGAAGGATTTAGAGGAATTTAGTCATTTGATCGCACATCTGTTGCATGCAGTCTTTGTTCAAGTGTAACTGGTTAGCATAAGCGCTCCAGCGGGCAGGGCTTCGGTAGAAATAGCAACCAATGGGAGCAGAGGGCAGGGCAAACGCATCAAAAATCGTTGCAAAGTAGCTCCTATTACACCTTACCAGGCTGTCATTCCGACGTAGGAGGAATCTGGATATGAAAAACGACCGTGGCATCCACCTGGCCAGATTCCTCCTACGTCGGAATGACAACCAATAGAGGATGGAATCAGTTTTTTCATAGCAGTTTTGATGCGTTTGCCAAGGGGGCAGGAGTTGCGTGGCACCGAAACACTCCGCTATGTTTCGGTGCTATGCACCTCCTGCGCTATAGCAAATTTCTACCGACGTTAGGCCGCTACGCGGCAACTTCCTAACCAGTATTTGTTCAAAATTACATCCCCACCCGATGCAAAACCAGTTTTTTTCCGGCTTAAAAGTAGTGGAATTTGCCAGTGTGCTGGCCG
>JBKJKS010000259.1:0-6729 GCA_046597295.1 Saprospiraceae bacterium | reverse complement strand
CGAAAACCGTTTGCCTGCTTCTTTTTTGCCAAAATCCGACAGCCGGTAGCGGACATCGTCATCATCAGCTGGCCCGGCGGATTCTGGCAACAAGTACCCTGCTGCGCACAGGCTTTGCAAATGAATGCCTAGAACCGCCTTATCCGCATTTAGTAAGGTCAATAAATTTGATAAAGCGACGGCCCTGGCCAGGTCTTCGCCCTGCATCCAGTACATGACCTGCAGTATTTCATCCCGCCAGAACATGGCTTGCAAGGCTTCCTTGCTTTGGTCGTGTTGAAATTCGTTTTCCATTAATTCGCAATTAAAGTGCTGCCGGACAGAAAATTCAGTTCATCCAGCGTAGAAGCGCCCCGCAGGCTGATCCGGCGGACGAGGGCTAAAATATCAGGTATCCGCCGCGCTACCGTTCTCGTCAGGCCCACCCCCGCTTTTTCCTTGCCGGGTTCGACATCCACCAGGTAAACCTCCTGCGGCCAGATTTTGAAATATTCGCCGATAATAAGCAGGTTTTCCGGGGAAATGACGCCCGTGACGGCATCACCGATACAAGCCTGGATCTGCCCCTCATCGGGCAAGCCGCCAATCCAGCGGTGGAGGGTAATGTCGCCTGTTCTCCGGCGGGCGCTGGTAATGGCCGTCAGGAACACTACCCGGTCATACGGTTTGGACATGGCCTGGAATTGCTGCACAATGGCGATCGGCCCCCAGTTCATTTCCTCTATATCCATTCCATCGGGCCAATCCATGCCTTTCAAATCAGACAACAGGATTGGCCCGACGGAATGGTTGCTCAGGTTTTGATACCCCACCGTACCGATGAGGATTTTTTTATTCAACGCCACAGGCACAGGTGGTGACTTCGCGGGTGACAAAATGCGTGCTGTTCTCCACCATAATGTGCGTCGTGCAGGGCATGCAGGGGTCGAAACTGCGAATGGCCCGCAGGAGGTCGATACCTTTAAAGTCGGTCGGGGCTTTGAAATCTTCCAGAATAGGCGTGTTCAGCACGGCCTCTTCGTAGGGGCCAGGTTCACCCCAGGGCGTACGGGGCGCTGCATTCAGGGTGGAAGGCGTCAGGATCTGGTAGTTGGCAATGGCGCCGTCGTCGATGATCAGGTGGTGCGTCAGGAAGCCCCGGCCGGCGCCCCAGGCGCCGAAGCCGATGTAAGTTCCTTTTTTAGGTATTTCAAACGGGGTGCTCACTTTCGTTTGCCCGTTCCGCAGCAGTTCCTGGGCGAGTAGCCAGTTGTCCAGGGCCACCAAAGCGGAATAAGGGATGCAGTAGGCCCTGGCCCGGTTGCGTTCGAAGGCGTTCCAGTGCTGTGGAACCTTCCATTCCAGTCGGGCTTCCGGCAGGTTTCGCTTCGGAACGTTCAGTTTGAGGCTATGCCCCGTGGACTCTATAAAGCGGCTGGCGGGTGCTTTCATGGCTTTGGCAGTCAGGTACAGGCGGGAGTAAGCGCCTGCTTCCATCGGCATACGGTCCCAGGTGGGCGTGGTGTCCCAGGTGTAGCGGTCGCGCCAGTTTTGTTTGCCGGGTTTGGGGATGGTTTCTTTATTCCAGGGGTGATTGGGGCTGAGCGGCGCTCCCATCGGATCGGTTTTGAAGCGGTTGCCCGTCCAGCCTTCATAGAAGGAGTGCTCGACAAATTCTTCTAAACCTACGTTTATTTCCCGCAGGCTGGTGGTCACCACTTCGCCATTCACCGTGACGCCCGGCGTTGCCCAGCGGGCATTGCCCCAGCTTTCGCAGTTTTCGTAAGAAGCATCGTAGGCATCGGGCCGGTCCCAGACCCCGGTGTCGATCATGGTCGCCGGGCGGATGCCGCACTGGGCATAATCCGGATTACTTTCCAGGAAAAAATCGAACACATCGTCCCAGATCGCCACCACTTTTTGACCGTAATCGAAAAACTGGATCAGGCGCTGATAGACTTCGTTCATCATCGTGATATTCACGGTGACCGAAATACCCCCGGGGACCACGGACTGCGGGTGCGGATATTTACCACCGATCAGCACGTAGGCCTCCCTGGCTACGCGGGTCATATGCAACGCTTCGAGGTAGAGCTTGCCTTTCAGCGGATTGAGGTCCTTCATGATGTCCAAAATGGTCCGGTAGCCGTGCGTGGCGGCATTTTTGGCCTCCGTGCCGGCGGCTTTATCGAGCAGATCAGGATTGGTTTCCCGGACCAGGTCTTCCGAATAATCGGGGCCTGCCAGCAGGAAGAGGTGGAGGGGATGGTCGTACAGGTATTCAATAGCCAGGAGCATATTGCGCACGACGATGCCCAGAGGAGGTGGCTTAATACCCAACGCCATTTCGACGGCCAGGGCGGCACAGGTCGCATGCACCCCGCCACAGACGCCGCAGGCCCGGCTGCTGATGTAGGCAGCATCCCGGGGATCGCGCCCTTTCAAAATGACCTCATAGCCCCGGAACAGCGTGGCCATCGAGTTGGTGGACAGTACTTTTCTTTGCTCTAAATCCACTACGCTGTGAAAAGCGAGCGCCCCGGCTATGCGGGTGACCGGGTCGTAGTCCACGTTGCGGATGAAGCCGTTGCGCGCCAGCAGGGTCTTCATCTTATCCTGTTCAATACCGAGGTCAACCACTTTATAAGAATAAGGATTGGCCACCCCTTCTTTCAGGTAAGCTTTGCCACTTTTATCGAACTCGATGGGGAGATTCTTGAAACACATAGCGGGACGTTTTGAAATAATAATTTACAATTTCAATACTTTAGCGATGGCCACCAAATGGCTATCCACGGAGCCGAGGCCGCCGTGCAGCTGGGTCAAAGCGCCATTGATCGTACCCAGATGCGTGCTCAATGGCTGCGTATCATCGGCGATCTTTTGCAGGCCACCGGCCAGTTTTTCCAGGTTGTCGCCGGCCCGCCGCAGGGCGATGATGATGAGCACCAGGTACACCACGAGCACCAGGACCACCAGAGCGACGACGATTAAGGTAACGGGAAATAAAACGGTGCTGTTCATAGTCAGTTCCAGTTGGTGGCCCTGGTGCCCAGGGTCGTTTTGATCGTCTCGGCGTGTTGATTGATGTCACCCGCGGTGGACAGGATACCGGTAGCCACGGAAATGGTGTCATTCAGGGCTTTGATATGGTCGGTGTTGCCGGCTATACCACCGCCCGCCGTCAGCATTTCCGCAAAATACCGTTCGATGCTGCGGGCCGCTTTCCAGGTTCGGTGCAGGAGGGCGATGATGAGGGGCAGCAGCAATACGGCTACGATCAGGAGAATTGTCCAGAGAACAAAGACGGCTGGTGGCATGGTCAGATTTTTTGATTTAAAACGGCGGCAATGGTGCCGGTCAGGTGCTGGTCAACCACCTGCAAACCCGCGCCGGTATCCGTAAGGGTTTGGTTGAGTTTGGTGACTTCAGTGGGAATGGCGCCGGTTTCCGTTTCAATGGCCCGCAGCCCGAGGCGGAGCTTCGCCAGGAGGCTTTGCCCGTCGCCACCGATGTAAATCAGCACTTTACTAATCTCCACCAGGTATTTTATCAAAATCCACACCAGCGCAACGACTGCCAGCATGGTCGCTATCATCAACAGTATGAACATGGTTGGCTATTTATGTTTTAAAATGCAATTGGGACAGCCGGGGCAGCCTTCGGTATGTTGTTGAATGGCCGCAGAACCATGCACGATCTGGACGGCCGTCGTATAGATTTTGGAAACGACCAGGTTGGTCGTGGCCAGAAAAATGGGTAGTTGAATGGTGTTATTGGCTACCAGTTTACCCTGCGTCCAGATGTCCCCGGCTACTGCATGGATGATTTTTGCGGTCTGGCGAATTTGATGGAGCAGATAAACTACCACGGCGATCACGACCACCCCAATGGCCAGGGAGAAGCCCCAGACGGTTAAAATAGCATTATCAGATACTTCCATAAGCAAGGCGATTGACTATATTATAACTTCATTTTTTGAGGATGCGAGTATTTGAGTATTTGATCAAAACACTTGATAATCACGTAATTGATCAAATACTCGCATCTTCAAATACTCAAAACCTTAGTTCACGGCGTATTTGATTGATCCGCTTCGTGCATCGCCCCGACCACCATGACGGCGTGCGTTTTGATTTCCTCCGCTTCTTCCAGAATACCAACGGCCACACTGTTGGTCTGCTGCAATGCCCAGATGCTGTCGGTATTTTCTTTGATCTGTACGACCAGGCCAAGCGCAGCGGCGGCGAGGCGCTGAATCCTTTTTGCCGCCAGGATGACCATAATCAGAAGGGCGGCCGCCACAATGACCAACGCCGCCGCGATGCCCAAACCGATCAGCCATTGCTGGTATAAAGCCGAATCTCGCATGAGGAAGGGTTTTGAATTTTGTTATATAAAGTGGAGCGGTGGCGATCAACTAATTCGTATCCTCAATTTTCTTCCGCTCTCCAACTTTGGTAGTACCAGGCTTTATGGTATTCGCATATTGCATCTTCTGGTAAAAATAATGGGTTGCCCTGGATAAAAGGGTCGGGTTATCAACGTGCCCCCAGCCGGTCGGTACATGTTCGTTTTTCAACCAGAGCGGCGTTCGGTTATGGTACTTTTGCGTCATTTTGCGCAGGTTGCGAATGATGAAGCCGGTTGTTTTGGAGAAGGTCGTCGAAACCACCGTGCCGGGCGCTTTGGAATAAAAAGGCACGAAGCTGTCCGGAAAGCCCGGCATAGTGCAGCCGATGCAGGGCGCTCCGATATTCATGCAGCCACCCACGTGATTGATGGCGCCGCGTTGGGTGATATTGCACTGGACGACCGGTCCCCAGCAGCCGATTTCCACCAGGCATTCTTTACCCCCAAATTCTTCCGTGAAGATGCCTTCTTCGTAGAAACCGGCCCGGTTACAGCCCCGGTGCACCGTTTCCTGGAACAGCCAGGCCGGACGCCCCAACTCATCGAATTCAGGCAGCGGGCCGATGCCATGCAGATAATACAAAACGGCGGTGATCGTTTCGGTAATATTGTCCCCCTGTGGCGCGCAGCCGGGGATGTTGACCACCGGCAATCCGAGCGCACTGCGATAATCCTTGCCTAAACAATCCATCAAGCCAACGGCGTGGGTAGGCCCTCCGGCGGCGGCAGGAATACCGCCCCAGGTGGCACAGGTGCCCACGGCAATAACGGCGGCGGCGTTTGGCGCCATCCGTTCCATCCATTCCCGGGTGGAGATGGGCTGTGGGTCTCCGTTTTCGTCTTCCCTGGAGCCCAGACCGGTCCAGTAACCTCCGGTTTCCGCAGCCAGCCGTTCATCGGGCACGGAACCTTCAAAAATGACCACGAAAGGCGCATTCAGCTGGCCGCTGGCGGCCAACTCGAAATCGCGCATAAAATGGTGGCCCACCTCCACGGACAAAACGGGGTGGTGCAGTATGATGCGTGGCAGCCCGGGGATCGTGCCGGTCATCAGGGCTTCCGCCGAGGGCGACGTGGCGCCTACGGTAGCTACCGAACAGCCGTCACAACTGCCTCCAGCCAGCCAAAAGGCATGAATTTCGGTGATGGCATCGGGGAGAAGAGAGGTGGTGGCCAAGCCCATATCATAATTGTTTAGTAACGATGTGGCAAGAAAAAACGTAAAAAGCAACCCGTCCGGACATTACATCGCTTTGGCAGCGCAATTTTCTGTGCACCCGCGCATACAGGGAGTAAAGAAAATGGAATTTTTAAACAAAACCTGATTTGGGCAAGAGAAAATTTGCATTTTGACAATTTTGTTAACTTATTTTTTGTGAAATGATGGATTTTTCCGCGTTATTCGACTGCTACTTCGCCCAATACAATACCCTTTCCGAGGCGGCAAAAGCGGCTATCCAAGGGATTTGTACTATCCACACGATCAGGAAAGGCCGCGACTTACAGCCGATCGGGCATACCTGCCGGACCATTTACTTCATCAACCGGGGACTGGCACGGATCTATTATTTCAAAGACGATACCGATATTACCGAGAGTTTCGCTTTTGAGCATCAGATCATTGCCCGGGTAGAAAGCCTGTTCAGCGGTAAGCCTTCCCGCAAAGGCATCCAGATGCTGGAAGATTCGGAAGTCGTGGCCATCAATGCCACGCAACTGTTTCGGCTCTACAACGACTTCCCGGATATCGAACGACTGTTCCGGAAAATCTTCGAAGCGGGCTACGTAGATACGGTCAACCGACTGGAGAGCCTGCAATTCCACAGCGCTGAGGAACGCTATGGCGACCTGCTGGACGCCTCACCCGACATCCTCAAACGGGTACCGCTAAAACTCATTGCCTCTTATCTCGGCATCACACCGGTGAGCCTCAGCCGGATCCGGGGACAGCGCTGATTTCTTATCATTTGTAAAATCTGCCCGTCCGGACGGGGCCTACCTTTGTGGAAAATTATTTCACACATGCCTGCCGACATCGAGGTAGGTGGAAACCGTTGCGCGATTTCATAACGATGGAAACAAAACTGGGATTGCGGGAAAACTGGCGGCAATTTAGCCTGCTGGTCGTGGTAAACGCCTTCGTGGGCGGCATGGTGGGTATGGAACGGAGTATCCTGCCGCAACTGGCCGAAGTAGAGTTCGGTATCGCGGCCAAGACGGCAGTACTGTCATTCATCGTGGCCTTCGGCATCACGAAAGCATTTGCCAACTTGTTTACCGGCCATTTGGCGAATCGCCTGGGGCGCAAGCGGTTGCTGCTGCTGGGCTGGGCGCTGG
>JBKJKS010000176.1:0-4341 GCA_046597295.1 Saprospiraceae bacterium | reverse complement strand
CTCTGCTCGTAATTGGTCGGAATATTCTGCAGTTGGAAGTGGTGGACCTCGAACACGTTGAGCGCCACCGGAATGTTGAATTCCTGCTTATAGACCAGATCGAAACCGGGGCCCAGCTCGCGGTCTTTGTGGCAGCTGACCACGGTAAACAGGGTGGCCAGCAGAAGATAAAAGGAAGCGCGCATAGAATGAAGTTTATAAGCCGTTGGAGCAGTAACAGCGCCATGATGCGAAAACGTCCGGCGGGGTTGGAAAATTGGCCGTTTTAATTTTCAGCCGGCCGGCTCCGGACCTTGCATGGCCAAGACCATTTGCCGGCGGAACGCCAGGATATGAGCCAACAGCTGCCGGGTATCCGGGTGCAGCGGTGCGCCCCGATCTTGCAAGCCCGCTTCCAGCGACGACAGATCCGCCAGATAAGCCACCCGGTTCGCCACCCGTTCGACCTCGGCGAGGCCGGCGGAGGACAGGGCCGGGGAACCCAGTTGTGCCAGCAGCCCGGGCCATACGCTGGCCAGCAGGTCCGGGGGAAAAGCGGGCGCGGTCAGCAGGGCCAGGCGGGCCGATTCCGGCCAACGCTCCGGTGGCACCTGGGCCGGAAAATAATCCGGCTGCCGGGCCGTGGCCAGGCGCAACCTGTCCGCCGGGGATAGTGGCAGCAGATCCAGCAGGCGAAGCGCGGTGATGCGGACCGCCTCCTGCTTATCGGCTGCGGCGCGGCGGAGCAGGGGTTCGTCAAAGGGCGACAGGCCGGCGGCCAGCGTTTCCAGGAATTTGACCTGGTGCTGCTTGCTCTCCTGGGCCCAGGTGGCTTCCAGCCAGGCCAGGGCCACCAGGGGGCTCCGCCGGCGCATGGCCAGCAGCAGGCGTTGCCGGTCGCCCTGGGCAGCCGTGAACCAGTCGGCCTGCGGGTCGGGCAGCAAAGCCCGCCAGCGAAAATGCTGACGCGCCAGCCAGTGGCCGACCGGTCCCAACAGCGCTTCCAATTGTCCGGGCAACAGCGTGTTTTCCAGCCCTTTATGCAGCACATCGGGCAGTATTTCCGGCGGCAGCCGTTGGCCGCTGCGCGCCAGTAAGTCAATAAACTCCGGCAGGGCAGCGCTGTGCAGACCGGTTAGCATCGTTTGCAGCAGGCGCAGGGCGGGGGGACCGCAAACCGGGCGGTCATCGCAGGGCGCCGGTTCCGGCAGCTGCTCCGGGGCGTCGGCCAGCAGGAAACCCGCTTTCCGCTGCAGGTGCGCTACGGCGAGGACTTCCAGTGCGGTCTGCGCCGGGTCGGCAGTGGTCGGCACCCAGCCGATGTCTGCCAGGTCGGCAGCGGAAAGCGGACGGCGTTCCGTACCCAGCAGGGCCGTTTTGACCAGGGCTTCCAAAGGGTTGGGCATGGTGACAAATCTACGCTTTCCAGGCGATCAGCACCACAAAATACTCTGCGCCATCGATGCTTTGCCGGCTGAAATTATAGCGGAACATCTTGCCGATGTACTCGTTCTGTCCGTTGCCACCGGTGAACGTCGAGCTCCGCCGTTCTTCGATGGATGTGCGCAGGTTGCGGTAGTGGTTCTCATCCAGGGTCATATACTGAATGGTGTTGGCTTTGAAATCCCAGATGATCAGTTGCTGGAAGTAGGTCTTTCCGTTGGCATGGCCGAGCCAGCACTTATTGTACCGGCGGGTGCTGGGGGAGGAAGCCGCCAGATCGAAACCGCAGTCCAGGATTTTGGATTCTTTCAGTCCGGACTCGGCCCGTTGCAGCGATTGCAGGGCAGCCAGTTGAAATTCAGGACATTGGGCGGAAAGAAAGACGGAAAAGGAGAAAAAAAGCAGGCAGAAGGCGGGCGTAGATTTCATCAATCGGATTGGATTTGCGCCGGGACGGCGTAGTGAAAGGACAAAGAAACTGCCTTTCACCCCCAATCAGATATACTTGGTCTGATTCTTATCGTTTAAAATATCCTTTAATTCTTTCAGATAAGCGTACTGCTCCGGCATAACCCGCTTGAGGGCTTCCTTGACGGCAAAAAATGCGCCGCGTTCCATATCGGGAATGAGGTTCTTGATACGCTCCTTGGCTTTGGCCTTGGCCACGCGGTAGTCCTCGTACATGAGGGCCCGCAACGAGGGGATTTCGTGCCAGTCGGCTTCGATGGCGATGGCTTTTCGCGTATCACCGTTGGCGTCGGTCACCGGATCGAGCTCGATAAAATTGGCCATTCGTTCCGGGGCATTGTCCTGGGCAGAAGGGGCGTGCCACCGGGTATTTTCGGGGTCGGATTGCGCATCGTGGCTCACCAAATACACTTCAAGTCCTTTTTCACCGACCCGGTAAATGATGACGTCCACTTGTTCGTTGACTGGCATAAAAAAGAATTAATAAAAGGGGAAGGACTGGAGAACAGCACCCCCGGCAAAAGGTTGGCACCGGAACGGCGGTAAAGAAAAGCATTTTTACGTGTTCCGGTCAATTGCGCTGCAGATCAGATACGAATGGATGGCACGCGCGGTTTTTTCGCGGCCGGCGGCGTCGGTGCAGCGGGTGGCTGCTGGCCGTTCGGCGGCACCTGCTCTGCCTGGCGCAGCCGTTCTTCCGGCAACAGCTCGTCGTCGTCATGCGGCAAATGCCCGTCATCTTTTGGAAAAGGCCGGGCGCCGGGCGTCCGGTCCGCGAAGGGCGCTTCGAAGTCGAACATGCTGCGCAGCAATTGTTCCAGTTCCGACAGTTCGCCCAAGCTGTCGCCCGGTGGCGTGAACCGGAAAAGCCGGGTGTCACCGCTGAAGGTGGTGTCGAAATGAAAATAAATGCCGCTCGAATCCCGGAACTGGTCGAAGCCGCGCAGTCCTTGCTGCAGGCGCAGCTCCATATCCTGCAGGCGCTGTTGCATTTCTTCCGCGAGGGTTGGATTTTGGGCACGGGCGCCATCGGTCAGGGCGAGGGACGCCAGGAGCATCATTAAAAATGGAATTTTCTTTTTCATACGTCTACGTTCGCCATCGAGCGGCGTGGGTGCCGTAAAAATACGCATTATATCGAATGCCGGTTAATTGTGCGTACAGTTGGCCGTCCGCTCATTTTTTTGCCAACCTTGTCGTCCCGTTTATGCCACCCATCCTGCTCTTCCGACCTGCCCTGGCCAGGTTTGCCTGCGCCGCTGGTCTGCTGTGCTGGCTGGTCAGCTGTCGCCATCCGGCGCCGGCCCCTACGTTGGCTTTCTATTACTGGCAAACCACGTTCCGGCTGTCGGCGACCGAGCGGCAGTATTTGGATAGCCTGCATTGCCATCTCTTGTACGTCAAATTCCTGGACATCGGCCGCGATCCCGACCTGGGCGACATTCGTCCGTTTGCGCAGCTGGAAATGCGCGACACCACCGGCCTGGGCGGACGTACGCTGGTGCCGACCGTGTTTCTGACCAACGCCGTTTTTGAAAATCTGACGGCCGAAAAAATCGACTGGCTGGCGCTGAAAACGGCGACGGCCCTGCAGCGGATCGCCGCCCGGTGCCCGCCCGGCACCGTCGGTACACAGTACCAGTTTGACTGCGACTGGACGCCCTCCACGCGGCAAGCCTTCTTTCTTTTTTTGCAAAAAATCCGTCCCTGCCTGCCCCCGGACAGCCAGCTCAGCGCCACCATCCGCCTGCACCAGTACAAAGCGCCCCGGCACACGGGGGTGCCACCGGTGGAGCGGGGCATGCTCATGCTCTACAACACCGGTGAGCTGGATGATCCGGCGGAAGAGAATTCCATATTTCAGCCCGCCGATGCACAACGGTACCTGGTCGGGGCGCCGGTTCGTTATCCGCTCCCGCTCGATGTGGCCCTGCCCATCTTCTCCTGGGCGCTGGTCTACCGCGACGATGCTTTGTGGAAGATCCTGCCCAACCCCGGCCCGGCAGCCTGGTCGGATACGGCGCGGTTCGAGGCCACCGGCCCGCAGCGCTTCCGAATTCGGCAGGGCACATTTGCCGGCGGCCATTATCTTCGCCCGAATGACCGGCTGCGCCTGGAAGCGGTGGACCTGCCCCGGCTGGGTCAGGCCGCCCGCTTGGCCAGCGGCATTCGATTGGCCGACGACGCAACGGTCGCCTTTTTTCACCTGGATTCCACTACTGTCCAGCGCTATCCGGTCGCTCAGCTGGATGCTATCGGTCGGATTTTTCAACAATAGGTAAAAGAGCCAAAAGCATCAATACGCACATGGACCAGCAAAAAACAACCTACTCCTTTGCATTTCCGTCTACGCTCCCACTTTACAGGGGAGCGAAAAGTGGCTTTTTGCTCCTGGTAGGTTGCCTTTTACTGACCACCTCTTTTTTTCCTTTTCAAGCCCCACCGCCCGAT
>JBKJKS010000068.1:0-3180 GCA_046597295.1 Saprospiraceae bacterium | reverse complement strand
CGGCTCCACAGCACCTCGCCTGCGGCAGAGACTCGCAGCAGAAAGCCAAACGAACTGGCCAGCTGGCCGTTGCCGCAGATCAGAAAGGAACCGTCGGACAGCCGTTGAAAAGCCCGGGGATAATTAACGCCTTGGGTGATGAGCGATTTTACCCACTGCAATTGACCGTTAGCGGCCACTTTGCTGAAAATGATCTGGCTGGGCTGGGTGCTCCCCGGCAGGCTGGAGCGGACCGATATGATGTAGGCATTGCCCGCCGGATCGGTGGCCAGCCGGTTATGTGCCCAGTGCAGCACCTCGCCGTAGTACACACTGGTCTGCCACTGGGGCTGGCCGCCGGCGTTCAGGCGGGCCAGGATCAGGTAGTCGTCAAGCTCGGTGTTGGCATTGTTGCGGTCGTACAAGGCCCAAATCCCATTATCAGGCGCCCGTTCCAGATCGTAGATGAAACGCACGTCGGTGGTATCGCCTTTGTGCAGGTCGCTGCCGCCCAGCCACTGCCCGTTGGCATCCAGGCGGATGATCTTGCCCAGAAAGGTGCCGAGCCAGAAGTGATCATCCGCGGTCTGCTCGAGGCTGAACAGGCCATTGACCCCGGCGATTTGTTTCTGGAAGGTCAGCTGACCAATCAATGGATAACAGCCGGCAAGCGCCAAAGCAAAAAGTACCCATCTGACCATGGTGTCGTGTTTTGTCGGTCGGCGAATGTAAAGGGTTGATCAGGGTTGATAAGGTTTATGAGGGTTGATAATCAACCGCTTCATCCAACTATTATCTGCTGCTTTTTATATCTACTGCGAATAACGGGTTAAAAATGACCTCGGAGAGGTCACATATTGGTAGAAATGATGTTTTTATGCGTTTTTGACGACCTCGGAGAGGTCGAACGTGTATGATACGAGGGCCATCCAGGCGCGTTCGACCTCTCCGAGGTCGGTTGAGGGGGGGGCGGATTGCTACCAACATATGACCTCTCCGAGGTCGAAAACCACGATTTTAACCCGTTATTCGCATATCCACCCAAAACTTATTCGCCAAGTAACACTACAAATAGAATTTCGTGGAAAAAGAAAGGAGAAATAATTGCCCAAACCGGCAATAGTGGTGATGGGATGCGTAATGCCCACCAGATTGCATTTTATCAACCCTTATAAACCTTCATCAACCCTTATAACCCTTCATCAATCCTCACCAACCCTCACCGGATCAGTTCACGCGCCGTTTCCACCGCAGCCTCGCTGGGCGGATTGCCGCTGAGCATAACGGCGATGCTGCGTACCCGCTCATCCGGATTGAGGAGCCGGATGTTGGTCACCGTCCGGTTGTCTTCCACCTTTTTATACACGAAATAGTGCTTGTCGGCGCGCGCAGCGATCTGCGGGGTGTGGGTAATACTGACCACCTGGTGCCGGTCGCTCAACGCCTTGAGGATCAGGCCCATTTTGAGCGATACATCACCGCTGATGCCCGAGTCAATTTCGTCGAAAATGAGGGTGGGCAGCGGAATGGCGTCGGCGACCAGGCTTTTGGTGCAAAGGGTCAGGCGGGAAAGTTCGCCGCCCGAAGCCACGTCTTTGATCGGCAAATAGCGGCTGCCGACGTTGGAAGCGAACAGGAATTGTACGTCGTCCATGCCGGTGGGGGTAAGCGCGGCAGTCTCGCGGATCTCGACCTTCAGGCGGGAATGGGGCATGGAGAGCTGGGCCAGCATGGTATGCACCCGCGACTCGAAATCGGCCGGAATGGCCCGGCGGCGCTCGCTGAGCGTAGCCGCAATGGCGCGCAGGTGCTTTTCCTGGGCCACCAGGCTGGTCTCCAGGCGGATGATCTCGTCGCCCAGATCGGTGAAGCCGCTGAGTTGCTGTTCCAGGCTCTCCTGGAGCGCCAGCAGATCGGCGACTTCCGCGACGCCGTGCTTTTTTTGCAGTTTATAAATGGTATTCAGGCGTTCTTGCACCTCGCCGATCCGCTGCGGATCGTGTTCGGTCAGTTCGCTGATGCGCTCGCAATCTTTGGCCAGATCCTGCAGCTCGATGACGGCCGCGTCAAGGCGTTCGCTCAGGGTGGACAGGGCGGGGGAGAGCTTGCGTGTGCCGGTCATGCTGCGGGCCAGTTCCTGCAACTGGCTGATCAGGTTCAGTTCATTTTCCTGCAGGTAGCCGTAGGCCTGGCCGTAGGTCCGCTTGATATCCTCGGCGCTGCTGAGCTGGGTGAGCGCGGTCTCCAGCTGGACTTGTTCGCCGTCCAGCAGTTCCGCTTTTTGTAACTCGTCGAGCTGAAAACGCAGGAATTCCATCTCTTTGGCGCCGGTGCTGCTGCGTTCGATCAGCTCGGCCAGGCGGCGGCGGTCGGCGGCGAACTGGCGGTAATAGCGCTGGTAGTCTTTGAGGATCACGCTGTTATCGGCCAGCGCATCGATCATTCGCAGCTGGAAATTCACGTTGTGGATGTCGAGCACGTCGAACTGCTGGTGAATATCGACCAGGGCCTCGGTGACGCGCTGCAGCACCTGGTTGTTGACCGGCGTATCGTTCACGAAAGCGCGGCTCTTACCGGCCGGCGATAGTTCGCGGCGAATGACGACTTCGGTATCATAGTCGAGTTCCTGCTCGCCGAAGAATTCCTGCAGGTCGTAGGCGCCCACCTCGAAAAAAGCTTCCACCACGCATTTTTCGCGGTCGTTGTAGAACACCTTGGTGTCGGCCCGTTCGCCCATGACCAGGCCCAGCGCACCGAGCAGGATGGATTTCCCCGCTCCCGTTTCGCCGGTGATGATGGTGAGCCGCTCGGAGAAATCGATCTCGAGTTCGTCAATCAGCGCGTAGTTGCGAATATGGAGGCGTTTGAGCATTTTTTTCGGGAGGGGAAGGCGGGTGACCGCAAGGGTTGATTAAGGTTGATGAAGGTTTATAAGAGTTGATAATCAACATCTTAGTTAAACCTGGTCAGGTGTTTCGTGCTTTGCAAGGTGGCCAGACAGTACCGAAACGGAAACCCTGAGGCCGTTTCAACAGCAATGCCCGGCCTGTTGTTTTTTGTCAAACTGCGGTAGCCCAACCAAGCGCAAAAATAGTGCTTCCAAGGCGATGGCCACTGCAATGATTGAAATTTTTTGTTTTAAAATAATTCATAATTCATAATTCATAATTCATAATTCATAATTCATTATTCATAATTCAT
>JBKJKS010000603.1:0-2712 GCA_046597295.1 Saprospiraceae bacterium | reverse complement strand
GAGATCGTTACAACAGGCCTTGTTGGCTTCGTCGAGGTAGAACGAGCCGGGACGATTGCTGCTCAGGTAGCCGTTTTGCCCATCGGCCTTGAGGTAGAAGTACAGGTCGTTGTAGCTGGTGTTCAGGTCCGGTCCGGCGTTTTGCGGCGCACTGAGGGCAAGGCCTTTTTTTTGCGTTGTAAAAATATCGTAACCGCCCAGCCCCGGCCAGCCTTCGGAACTAAAGTATAGCTGCTGGGTCTTGGAAAAAAAGAAAGGCGTACCGTCGTTTTCGGGCGTATTCAGGGTGGTAGCATTGGTCGGCGCTTTGAATGCCGGCAGGTGGATGATCTTTTTGCCGGGCAGGGGCAGGTTGCAGGGGCAGAAAAAATTGGTATCCAGCGGCAGGGACCATAAGTCGAGCTGACCACTCCCGCCGGGCCGGTCGCTGGCAAACCACAGCACCGGCCCGGCAAAGTGTTCGTCGTAACCGATGGAGGGTTGGGTACTGGTATAGCCGGGCATATTCACCGGTTCCGGCAGGCGCACGGCCGGCAACCAGCGGTTACGGCGGTCGAGCACGGTCAGCCACAGCTCGCAACGGATGTCGTAGGCGTTCACATTATTGCAAACGGTAAAGAAAACGTAGTGGCCATCGGGCGAGAAAGCAGTGTGGGCCACGTGGGCGGTATCGGCAATGGGAAATCCCCGCCCCGGTTCGCGGGCACGGCCACCTTTGGAGGAAATCATCACCCGCGTGAGCTTACGCTTCGGCTGGCTGCGATCACCCTTCCGGTCGAAACGGTAGGAGGAAAAAAACAAAGTGTCGCCGGCCACACTGGGCGCAAAGTCACTGTACGGACTGTTGATTTCTTTCCCCAGGTGTTTGACTTCTATCTTGGCGGAAGATGGCACGATGGTCTGGGCCTGCCGGATATCACTTAATTCTTTCCGGGCCTGCTCCTGCATAGGACCCACCGTTTTCGATCGCTGCTCCAGAAATTTTTCAAAGTAATCTACTGCCGACGCATAATCGCCCAGGCTCCTTTTTACCTCGCCCAGCCGGTAATCGACCAGCGGGAACGCGTCGGTGGCTTTGCCGGAAACGATGATTTTACGGTAGGCTTTCTCCGCCTCCGGATAGGCTGCATACAGCCGGGCACTCTCTCCATACTTCCACCAGACGTCGAAATTATCGGTCTCCCGCTGCAGTACGACGCCATAGTGCTGGACGGCTGCGCCATAGTCTTTATGTTGAAAGGCATCGTCACCGGCCCGCTCGTAGGATTTGAGGTTTTGCGCCGGCAGGAGAAGGGGAGAAAGCAGCAGGGATGAAATGAAGGCGTATTTAATCAGCATATGCACATGGATGGAGCCAGCCAAATCGGCCGCTTTGAAAACAACGAAACGCAGGCATGCATGTTTTCTTTTTACAATTTTAGCACCAATATTGACAATTTAGGACATGCCGGTCCGTTTATTTGCCCAAATTGGTTGAAAACATTAAAATTACGTCGTTTCGTCGAAAATGTACTGCACTTTCCGTGCCCATACAGTACCGGAATAATGTCCCCGGCCCTTAAAAAATAGGGCAGGATTTAAACACCTTGGCCGGCGGTACCGGCACGTGGCGGTAAACGGCAGCGATCTCGAAGCCGCCCCGGTGTTGGGTCGCTGCCTGGAAATCGGAGCTGTTCCAGTCATAACTCAGTCCCACGGTCCAGTTATTTCGCTCCAGCTGGATAGCGGGAATGAAGGCATCGCCCGGTCTGGCCGCCAGGCTGAACTGTACGGCAGTCATATTACCCGGCCCACTGGTCAGCAACCGGCGCAGCCCGGCCCCCACGACTATTTCCCGGGACTGGCCGAGCTGTTGGGCAGTGCCAAAGCCCACCAGATCGAGCCGATCATTGAGTTGCCAGGCGCCGTTCAGCAGCAGGCTGAAACGCATGGGTAGCGTGGCCCGGGCATCGTCGCGAAAGCTCACGACGGGGCGATTGAGGTGGGCGGCCCCCAATCCCACATCCAGCCGGCTGCGGCGGTCAGCCGGTCCATAATGCCATAACACCCCCGCTGAAAGCGTGGGTATGACGCCGGACGAAGGGCCAAAAGATTCTCCGGTCGGCAGCGACGAATCGTAGATTTCGCCCGTCCAGTGATTTTTAAATTTCAACTTGTCGATGTCGAAAGATCGCTGCGCAAAAGCCAGGCCTCCCCCAATGGCAATGGCCTGGTCGTCGCCCAGGGCCTGCGCGACGCTTGCGGTTAGTCCGGCCTGGGTCCAGGTCAGACCGGCATCACCCGCCTGGTCGCGCGCCAGCTGCAGCCCCCCGGCAATCAGGTTGGAGCCACGCCGCACAAGCTTGGTATCGAAGGCTGCGGCAAACGTGCGATAGTCGACCGGCACGCTGGCCCATTGGCTGCGATACAGGCCGGCTACCCGCCAGTCGCCGGTAAAAACGCCGGTCGCTGCCGGATTGAGCTGCAGCGGGTGGTGATAAAATTGCGAAAAATGCAGGTCCTGGGCCCGGGCTGGGACGAGGGCAAGCAAAACCATAAAAGTCAACAGGCGGGGGAGCATCTGGGCGTATAATTTTGTTCGATGCCCGAAGATAGGCAGGACCTTGGATTTCCGGATCCTGGACGTTGGATAATTAGTGGACGCTGGACGCTGGAAATTTATCTGATGGGCGGTACTTTTATTTTTAATGCGAATAACGGGTTAAAAATGAC
>JBKJKS010000551.1:0-15981 GCA_046597295.1 Saprospiraceae bacterium | reverse complement strand
GACAGGAACTGGCGACCAGCGAAAAAGACCGCGCTGAGAACGTGATGATCGTGAATTTGGTACGCAACGACCTGGCCCGCAGCTGCCGGCCCGGCTCGGTGCGGGTGGAAGAATTGTTCGGTATTCACACCTTCGAGACCGTGCACCAGATGATCTCGACCGTGCGCGGCACCTTGCGCGAAGATCAAAAGGGTTTGGACGCCCTGCGCGCCGCTTTTCCGATGGGCAGCATGAGCGGCGCACCCAAGGTAATGGCCATGCAGCTCATCGAACGGTACGAACGCAGCCGCCGCGGACTGTATTCCGGCGCCGTTGGCTACTGTACCCCCGACGGCGATTTCGACTTCAATGTGGTGATCCGTAGTATTTTGTACAACGCCGCTACGCGCTATGCTTCCGTGCAGGTGGGCGGCGCCATTGTGTACGACTCCGTGCCGGCACTGGAATATGAAGAGTGCCTGGTCAAGGCCGCTGCTATGCTGCGGGTATTGGGCTACTAGGGAGGGCGGAATTTATTCCGCTTGCTTAATCTTTCCGGCGGAATAAATTCCGCCCGCCATGGGCTACGGTCAAATCAGAAAATTGGCCACTAGCACCGCGCCGAAGCCGGCCGCATAACCCCGGTACAAGTCAGCCGGTGTATGCGCCCCCAGCGCCAGCCGCGCCGCGCCGACCGCGCCGGCAAACACCACGCCGATGGCGGTCACCATGGTCAGACTGATCAGCAGATTACCGCCGGGCAGCTGCAGTTGCAGGCCACTGTTCGCCCAGCCCAAGGCGGTGAGCAGTAACATGGCGATCAGGCCGCCCATACCCGTCGCGTGGGCGCTGATTTTGGTGAAAATATTGATCAGAAAAGCCAGAAACAGGCCAATGGTCGCGCCCAGTACGCAGGTGGAGAACAGCGCCGGATAGTGGGCGCCACCCGACACCAGGTTTTTGAACAGCCACAAATAGAACACCCCGGTGATGATGTATGGCCCGATGCGTTCCATTTTATCGGGCATCTGCAGGCTTTGGATAAGGCCGAGCGGTTTCATCAGCGCCACGCCGAAGCCCGGCAGCAGAAAACTCGTGCTGAACACGGAAACCAGCAGCAGCACCGCCTGTTGATCATGCATGGCCCGCACCCCGAACGCATAGGGATTGACCGCCAGCAGGAGCAGCAGGATGTAAGTCAGTACTAGGAGCGGATGGCCGAGGTAGGAGAGGATTTTGGCGAGGGCCGTGGGCATGGCGGTGAATTTCAATTTAATGTAAGGGCGTTGAAGGTCCGTTCTCTTTCCGGGTAGTAGCGGGAATCCGCTGGGCGGCGAAATTCCGAACTCCGCAATCCAAAATTCCGTATTCGATCACCGCACTTTATACACCTTATTCAGCCGGTCCATGTTCCGCTTCTCTTCCCGCCCTTTGATCGTTTCGCGCTTATCGAACTCCTTCTTGCCCCGCGCCAGTTCGATCACCACCTTGGCGAAGCCGCGCTCGCTGATGTAGATTTTATAGGGAATGATGGTCGAACCTTTTTCCTTGGCGCCGCGCTCCAGCTTGCGGAGTTCGGGTTTGCGCAGCAGCAGCTTGCGGTTGCGGCGGGCCAGGTGGTTGGTGCCCGTACCAAACTCATATTCGGCGATGTAGAGGTTACGCACCCAGAGTTCGCCCTGCTCGAACAGGCAATACGCATCGGTCATGTTGGCATTGCCGGCCCGGATGCTCTTGATCTCCGCGCCGGTGAGCATAATGCCCGCGTCATACTCCTGCAAAAAGGCGTATTCGTAACCCGCCTTGCGATTCACGATCTCTACTTTCGGTTTTTTCTTGTCTTTCGCCATGGTCAAAAAGTCGCCAAAGGTACAGGATTAAATAAATGATGAATGATGAATGATAAATGTGGCACCTCGGCACCTCGCCATTCATCATTCACTACTGCATGCCGATGGCGGCCAGCATCCGCCCGGTGCGGCCCTGTTCCTTGCGGTGCGAAAAGTAGTCGGCATTATGCAGCACCGTGGAGTAAGGCGATAAGTCAATTTGCTGGTCTGGCACGCCAAAAGCCAGCAGTTGGGCCGCATTGGCTTTTTTCAAGTCCACCAAAAAGCGGTCTTTGTCCGCATCGAAACGTTTGAAATCGTCCGTAAAAGCCGCTGCCACTTCCTCCCCCACTTCGAAGGAGCACTCGTCAATGCAGGTACCCACGTAGGCCCAAGAATCCGCACCGACAGTGCCGAAGTGTTCGGCCATAACTTGCAGCGTCTTGCCGACAATACCCGCCGCCGTGCCCCGCCAGCCAGCATGCACGGCCGCCACGGCTTTGTTCCTGGGATCGAAAATCAGGACTGGCGTGCAATCGGCGACCGAAACGCCCAGTAAAATGCCGGACTGGTTCGTCACCAGGGCATCAAAACCATCCACCGGGCCCGGAGCAGTCACCACCAGCACCCCGTCGCCATGCACCTGTTTCGACAAGGCCAGTTGCCCGGGATCAAAGCCGAGCGCCGCACAGAACCGACGGCGATTCTCCAGCACGTGGGCCGGGTCGTCGTCCGTGTTTTTACCCAAATTCAAAGATTGGTAGGGCTCCACACTTACGCCACCGTGGCGATTGCTTTCGGCAGCTACCAGCAAGGGGAAGGGATCGAAAATGACTGGTCGGTAGAACATAAGGCAAGGGGCAAGGGGCAAAAGAACAATAGGCAAAAGGCAAGGGGCAAAAGGCAAAAAGCAAAAGAACAATAGGCAACCCACAAACCTCCGTTCCGCCCTCCTCGATGTACCCTGCCCCTTTACGGGGGAGTAGGAGGGGGCTTTTTGGGCAAAAGGCATGCTTTAAGACATACCCCACCAGTGAAAAGGGCTTTTTTACCCCGCAAAGAAACGACCCAATCCCGTACTTTTGAGGCATGCGCATCCTGCTCATCGAAGATGAAATTAAAACCCTCCAGTCGCTCCAACAGGGCCTGGAGGAACAGCACTGGACGGTGGATGCCGCTACGGACGGGGAAGCCGGGCGGGCCCTGGCCGATCAGTACGTCTATGACGTCATCGTATCCGACATCACCCTGCCGGGGCTGAACGGACTGGATCTGTGCCGCCACCTGCGCGCCACGGGCCTGAAAACGCCGGTGCTGCTGCTCTCCGCGCTGGGCGAAACGGACGACAAAATAACCGGGCTGGAAGCCGGCGCCGATGACTACCTCGGCAAACCCTTCGAGTTCCGCGAGTTGCTGGCCCGCATCCGGGCGCTGGCCCGCCGCCCGGCCGCCCGCCAACCGGCCAGGGTGCTGCATTTTGCCGATCTCGTCATGGACCTGGAGGCTAAAACCGTACACCGCGACGGGAAGCCGATCTTACTCACCCCCCGCGAAATGGCCCTGCTCGAATTCTTTCTGCGGCAACCCGGCAAGGTGCATTCCAAGACCGAAATCGCCGAGAAGGTCTGGGACATCGACTTCGATACCGGCACCAATGTGATCGAAGTGTACGTCAACTACCTGCGCAACAAGGTGGACAAGGGCTTTGGCAGTAAATTGATCCATACCCAGTTCGGACAGGGTTATGTGCTGAAATTGCTGGAAGAATAAATCTGTACAGGGTAATGTACGACCGGGCGATTGGGCCGGCCGCCATGCCTGCATTTGGAAAAAAACATGCTCAGGAAAACCCCCTATACCCGTGCCCTGATCGGTCAGGTCGCCGAAATTCCTGCCCAGTTACTCCATCACCTGCGGCGGTCGAAACCCCTGGCGCGACCGGATAAACATCGCTTTGGCCCAGGCTGGCGGCAGTATTTGCTGCTGTGGCTGCCCCCCACAGGGGTACCGGCGAAAAACAGCGTGGTCATGTTGTACCACGGCGGCGGCTGGCGGGTGGGATGGCCCGGTCTGCACCCGACAATGGCCGAATTTTTTCTGCGGGAGGGATTTCCGGTGGTCATGCCGGCCTACCGGCTCTCGCCCTGGGCGTCACATCGCGAAATGCGGGAAGATATAAGCCTGGCCCTGCAAACCACGCTGCGACTGCTGCAGGAGCGTGGTTTAGGCCATAAAAAACTGCTGGTCGGCGGGATGTCCGCCGGGGCGACGCTGGCCGCACACCTGGTCTTCGACCGGGCGGAACTGGCAAAATCGGGCCTGGAGCAGTCGCTCTTTTCCGGATTTATGTCCTTCGCCGGCCCGCTCGATCTGGAGCGGATGCCCCCCTTCGGGGCGGTACGTAATTATGCCGGTGGCAGGCCCGGCAGCGGGGCGTTTCGAACCGCCAATCCCATCCACCATTTGCTACCGGCCGAGACCCTTCCGGTGCTGCTGACCCATGGCACCGTCGATGCCATTGTACCCTGCGCTTGTTCCGAAAGTTTTTTTCAGCGCTACCCGGGCCCGAAAATCCTGCACTTGCTGCCCGGTAAGACCCATCTGGATTCCCTACGCTTCGCCACGGATGATATGGAAACGGCGCAAGTACTGCGACAATGGCTGGCCGATAAATAAAAGGGGGCAATTGCCGACATTAGCACAGGGAGCACTTTCAAAACGGACTGGAGAACGGCATACCTATTTTTGTTTTGAAATCAAATTTTATTTATTCTTTTGCAAGGCAAACACCGTTTGCAAAAACGCGCTTTCCAAAAGAGTTTTATCCGCAATTAACTTTTATCCCGTATGAAGCAAATTTACAAATTTTTGATTTTCAGTGGCTTGTGGATAGGGATGGGCAGCCTCTCGGCGCAAGCGCAAATCACCCTGCGCGGCAAGGTGCTGGACGAAGCGGCTGGCGAGGCGCTGGTTGGCGCCACCGTCATCATTGCCCAGGGTGGTGCGGGCGGCGCCATCACCAACTACGACGGCGAGTTTACGGTGAAAGTGGATAGCCTGCCGGCCAAACTGCGCATTTCGTACACGGGTTACGCCACGCAGGAGGTGGACTTCACCGATGCCGAAGCCCGGCCGACCGTGCGCATGGGCGCCGGCGACATTGTCATCGGCGAGACGGTCGTACGCGGCCAGCGGGTGGATGACAAGCAGAAAGCCGGCCCGCTCACCGTGGAGAATATGGACGCTATCGCCATCAAGGAAACGCCGGCCGTGAGTTTTTATAATGGTTTGGGCAACCTGAAAGGCGTGGACCTGACCACCGCCAGCCTCGGTTTCACGGTGATCAACATGCGGGGTTTCAACAGCACCAGCCCGGTGCGTTCCCTGCAGATTATCGATGGGGTGGACAACCAGGCGCCCGGCCTGAATTTTTCGCTGGGCAATTTCCTCGGCGCTTCGGAGCTGGACGTGAACAAGGTGGATTTGGTGGCCGGAGCCAGCGGTCCCTTCTACGGTCCGAATGCCTTCAATGGCGTGATCAGTATCGAATCGAAAAACCCATTTATCCACCAGGGCCTTTCGGTCTTGGCGAAAGCCGGCGAACGCGATCTTTTTGAAGGCGCTATTCGCTGGGCGCAGGCCATTAAAGACAAAAAGGGGCAGAATTTTCTGGCGTACAAATTGAATTTCTACCACCTGCGCGCCCACGACTGGGAAGCCGATAACTATGACCCGGTGAATGGTACCATCACCGGCAAGGATAATCCCGGTGGGTATGATGCCGTGAATATCTACGGCGATGAGTACAACGTGGGTTTTAACGCGACCGGTGACTCGCCCTGGGCTTCGGCTTATGGCCTGGGCATCTTTCACCGCACCGGTTACCGGGAAATAGACCTGGTGGACTACGATACGCGCAATTACAAGGCCAACGCCGCCCTGCACTTCCGCTTGAATCCGGCCCGGGAATTCGACTCCCCGGAGCTCATCCTGTCGTCGAGCTTCGGCAGCGGCACCACCGTATATCAGGGGGACAACCGGTTCAGCCTGCGCAACATCCTGTTCTTTCAAAACCGCCTCGAATTGCGGCATAAAGACCGCTATTTCCTGCGTTTCTACGCGACGAATGAGAACGCCGGCGACTCCTATGATCCCTACGCAACGGCCCTGAAACTGCAAACCAACGCCAAAACGGACCAACTCTGGAAAACGGACTATTCGCAATACTGGATCCAGATCGCCCAGTATGATAAGCGCATGCAAGCCCTCGGCTATCCCAAGCTCATCACCATGATCGACCCGGATGGTAACGTCACCGCTTCCTTCGATTACGCGGCGGCGTCTCAGTGGTTCCAGGACTACCGCGACACGCTGTTTACCTGGCATGACCTGGCGGCCGCCTGGGCCGATGAAAAATCGCGTTTGCCGGATCAGCAGTCCAAAAATTTTTACCAGCCCGGAACGCCGGAGTTTCAGCAGGAATTCGACCGGCTTACCCGCACTAAATCCGGTAAGGATGGCGGCACCATGTTTTTTGATAAATCCGCGCTGTACCACGCGCATGGGGAATACCGCTTTAAACCAAAATGGGCCAGCTACTGGGCCGTCGGCGCCAATGCCCGGCTGTACCGTCCCGTGTCGGAAGGCACTATTTTTTCCGATACTTTGGTCAATGGCCAGTATCGGAAAATCACCAACAACGAAGGGGGGGCCTATACCGGCATTGAAAAGAAGATCCTGAACGACCACGTCATCCTGACCGGCACCGTGCGGGCGGACAAAAACCAGAATTTCGACCTGCTCTTCACGCCGGCCGCTTCGGTGGTGTACACGCCCAACCGGAATAACTACCTGCGCTTTTCCTTCTCGTCCGCCATTCGCAACCCCACCCTCACCGACCAGTACCTGTTCCTGGACGTCGGTCGCGCTACCCTGCTCGGCAACCTGTACGGATTCAACAACCTGATCACCGTGGAATCTTTTCAGGAAGGATTGCGCAACCCGATCGCCGTGGACGTCAACAAGTTTGTGTACTTCGACGTCGCCCCTATCAGACCGGAGCGGGTGCGCACCTTCGAGGTCGGCTACCGCACCACCCTCTGGGCCCGGACCTACGTGGACGCCGGGTACTACTACAACATCTACAATGATTTTATCGGCTACAACATCGGCGTGACCGTGCCGGTCAGCGCCGGCCAGGTCCAGCTGTCCGAGCTACAGGCTTACCGCGTGGCGGCCAACTCCACCAACGAGGTGACCACCCAGGGTTTTAATATCGGCCTGAACTACTACTTCGCCACTTTCTTCCAGCTCAACGGCAATTACTCCTGGAACAAACTGAACAAGACTTTCGAGGACGACCCGATCATCCCGGCCTTCAACACCCCGGAGCATAAGTTCAACATCGGATTTTCCGGCCGCGACCTCCGCATCGGCCGCCTCCAACAGACCGGCTTTAACGTGACCTACAAGTGGGTGGAAGGTTTTGTGTTCGAAGGCTCCCCGCAGTTCACCGGCGCTATTCCGACCTACGACATGGTGGATGCCCAGTGGAATTGCACCGTGCGAAAATGGCATACCACCTTCAAAGTGGGTGCGACCAACATTCTCAACAATAAGCAATTTCAAACCTATGGTGGGCCGCGTATCGGGCGGATGGCCTACCTTGGCATTACTTACGAGTTCAATCCGGATAAACGCTAGTCCTCACCGCACGCTTATTTCCAATCATCTTCAAGCATAACCTGCAACAAATTTTTTTTCAAACAACAACTAAACTGCACACAATGAAGAAATTGTATTCGCTGGCTCTCCTGTTGAGCCTTATTTGCACCGGGCTGCTGAACGCCCAGACCCGTTACCTGGGTCCTGTTTTCAGCAATGTAAGCGTCACCGGCGGAGTCACCTATGGCGTGAACGCCACGGTACTGTACTACAGCGCCTTTGGTCAGGCCGTACCGGAGCTGTTGAAAATGGACGTGTACCAGCCCACCACGGATTCCGAAACCAAGCGTCCGCTGGTCATCTATTTGCACACGGGCAACTTCCTGCCGTTCTTTAACCCCGCTCCCCCGAACCAGCCTGGCTTTAACGGCTCCTGCGGCGGTACGCGTAAAGACTCCACAGCGGTAGAGATCTGCACCCGCCTGGCCAAAATGGGCTACGTAGCGGCTTCGGCAGATTATCGCCTGGGTTGGAACCCGCTGGCCGCTACGGACGTGGACCGGCGCTATGGTATTATCAATGCCGCTTATCGGGGCATTCAGGATGCCCGCACGGCTATCCGCTATTTCAAAGTAAATGCTGCGCAATGGGGCATTGATACTGCCCGGATCGTGGTTTTCGGTCAAGGCACCGGTGGTTACATTTCCCTGGCGGCTGGTACACTGGACAACTACAATAAGATTCCGTTGGCCGCCAATGGTAAATTTTTCTGGGACCACGACATGAATGCGAATACTGCCCCGATCCCGATGGTTATTCCACAGGTGAACGGCAACATCTATGGTACCAGCGTTGGTCAGGTCCCCAATGCGGTCGCACCGAACGGACTGGATACGCTGAGCTATCCGAACTACGTCGGCATTTCTTCAGAGTTCCAATTGGCGGTGAATCTGGGTGGCGCGCTCGCCGATTCTTCCTGGATCGATCCGGGCCAGCCGGCGCTGATCTCTTTCCACGTACCCAATGATAACTTTGCGCCCTATGGCCAGGGTATTGTGAACGTACCGGGCACCAACCTGCAGGTCGTGGAAGTACAGGGCAGTTACATCGCCCAGAAATTGCACCAGCAGTACGGTAACAACGATGCCTTCCTGAACAAGCCGATCTTTGATCTGGCCGTCAACCAGGACCTGGCTTTCGCCCGGTCGCCGGCCGGTTTCAAAACGCCGTATGAAGGACTGTACCCATTCGTGATGCCACCCAATCCGGCCAACCCTGCCCTACCGACGACCACGGCACCCTGGGAATGGACGAGCTACGTGCCGACGATGGCCGGCAGCACCTGTAATAACATCAAAGGCAATGCTATTCCTTACATCGATACGATCATGCGTTTCTATGCGCCACGGGCTTGTTTTGCCCTGGGTCTGCAGGGTTGCATTTCGCAAATCGTGGGAGCGAACGAACCGCAAGCGGAAAACATCGCCCTCACCGCTGCGCCCAACCCGGCCACCAGCGAGATCGTGATCGGCGCTGATGCGGACCATACCATCCTGAACGTGCAGGTGTACGACCGGGATGGTCGCCTCATGCGCACCGAGAAGAGCATAAATGCCAGCAGCTACACCCTGCGCCGCGACGGCTTGCCGGTCGGTCTGTACATCGTGAAAGCGACCTTCCAGGAAGGATTCGTGACCAGAATGGTCGTTTTCGAATAGTAGAACGAGCTTAAAAACGGTTGAATGCAAGCGGCTGCTCCGGATAACCGGGGCAGCCGCTTTTGTATTCCAAACTGAAATCAGGCCATGCTATTAGAAATCCGTCCCCAGTGCCAGGTGGAACAGCGGCTTCTGCACGATCCGGGTCTCGATACCCCAGGCGTAGTCCGCCCGCAGGTACAGGCCGAAGATCAGGGCCCGCACGCCCACGCCATAGCCCGCTACCAGCGGATCGCGGAAGTAATTGACCTTGATGGTCACCGTCGGCGGATTGTATAAATATACCGTGTTGATGGGATTGTCGCCCAGGTAGGGACTTTTGCCCTGCCAGGCCGTACCGACATCGAAAAACCCGATGAGCTGGAAGTTGCGCCAGAAATTGCCCAGCACCGGCTTTTGCGAAAAGTATTTGAAAATCGGCACCCGCAGCTCCGTATTCAGCAAAGCAAAAGAGTTGCCGTTGCGGATATTCTGCTTGAAGCCCCGCAGGTTGGAGGCCAGCGTCTGGTACGCATAGTCGTCGCCGCTGGGCAGCGATATGCCGGTTTCGAATTTGGGGAAAATCCAGTTGTCGACCCCGCCCAGCACGTACAACATTTTTTCGGAACCAAAAGAGGTGGCGCCGGCTAACCGAACCGCCAGCTGCGAACGGCGGTCGAGCATCTGATAATGCCGGGCATCCAGACCGACAATAGTCATGAAACCGGAATTGAATTTTACACTAAAATTGGGTTCCGTATTCACCTCAAATCTCTTCACTGCTTCCACGTAGACCTTGGCCCGGCTACCGGTTTTAAGGTTGAGATCCACATCCACCGTATTGTCGAAGACGCCGGCCAGGCGCAGCGAAGCACGTTGCTCGGCCACGTCGGACCGTTGCAAAGTAGGCAGATCGGAACTGAGCGCGATGGTCTTGTCCTGCCGCAACCCGGCCGTCGCCCGCAGGCTGGTGAACACATCCAGCGGATAGCGCACTTCATATTGACCCAGAATGGTGTTTGTGCGTTCCGAATAGTCCGGCGGCAGCACCGGCGAAAAGGGTTGTTCGCGGGGCACGTTGTTTACCTGCGTACGCCGGTAGAGCAGTATGCGGCGGTCCAGCCGCCGCTTTTTGTTGTCCAGCCACAGGTAGTATTCGGCGCCGTTGAAAGTGGTCGGCAGTCGGAAGCCGGCTTCGATCACGTAATCTTCCAGTAAATCTTTGAAATTAGCTTTGATCAGTACGCCCGGCGGCGGGGTCCGCAGCCGGTCCTGCGGACCGTCATAACGCTCCAGCCCTTCGAACAACTGGTTGTTGTCCATGGTCGTGGAGATGTAGTCGGTGCGGAAGCGCAGGCGATAAGGAATGATTTGCGCCGGGTTGAAGCGGATGACGCTGCCGGCTTTACCAAACTCCAGGGCCGGGCGAATCGTTGGTTTCGGCCGGCGGGGCGCCAGCTGCATGGAATCGGCATCCATGCGAATGATGGTCACCTGATTGTCCTCTGCGGGGGGCAGGCGGGGCGTCTCCGGCTGCTCTTGCCGGGGATCCGGGGTGGGCGTAGCCAGATGATCCGGCACCTGGAAGTACCAGCCGGGCTGGATCAGCCGCACCGTATCGGTCATCGTCTGTTCGTCGGTGCGTATACCGGGACGACCGGGCGGTACATTCCCGGTGGCGGGTTTCTGCACTTCTTCAATGAGGGGCTGTTCCGGCACGGGTAGTCCGGCATTGCGCAGCATCAACTCGCGGTGGCGCGTGATGCGGGCCGGGGTCAGCTGCGTAGGTTCGGTTTGTCGGGTAAAAAACGCGGTTTTGCCATTTCTGGGGATGGTTTCCACCATTTTTCCCGTGCGGATAGAAAGGGTTTGGGACACGATATTGCGGTCGTAATTGGTCTGGTTCCAGACGCGGGGCCGCTTTTTAAAAACGGCAAAACTGCGTACGCTGTCCAGTTTGGTGGAATCGATGTTCGCCGCCACCGTATCGGCCGGAGCCAGCAGGGCGAGCGCCTGCTCCTGCGGCCATTCGCCACTGCGGGTCATATCCAGCGAGCGCAGGACAATATCGTCCTGCAGGTAGAAATTGGTTTGGTAGTACGCCGTATACGATTCCAGATAACCTGCCTGGCGATTCACCAGGCCGCTCTCGTCGCTCAGGTAGGCGAAATGCGTACTGTCCAGCCCGATGGGATTACGCTCACTCGCGTAGGGCGTATGGGTAATGCGTTGCAGCTGCGCACTGCGCGCATCGAGGTCGAACAGGAATATGTCGAAATGACCCAGGGGCAGAATGGTGTCCAGCCGCTGCAAGGACAGGGTGTCGGCGATGCGGTTACTGGCGAACAGCACCTGCTTATGCCCGTCCAGGGTAACGACCGAAGCATCGAGGTCGTCCCAGAAATCCTGGGTGATCCGTTCGCTTTGCCGGTTGATGGTCCGGTACAGGAACAGGTCGGTATAGCCTTTGGACGAGGCGGAAAGCAGCAGTTCGACCGGATTGACGTGTTCGAGGCTGTAGACACGCTGGTATTCGGGCGGAAATGGGTTGTTTTCATTTTTGCCGGTCGTGAGGTCGCAGCTGATCAGGTGCAGCACGTCGCGGCGTTCCTGCAGCACGGTCAGGTGCTGGTTGTCGGGGTTCCAGGCCAGCAGGGGATAGTTGTAATCGGTGGCCTGCAGGGCATTGCGCGAACCGCCACGCAGCAGGCGCCTGCGCTTACCCGTCTCGAGGTCCTGCACCCACACCCGCCACCGGCCGATGTCGTTGCTGACGTAAGCAATGCGCTTGCCGTCGGGGCTGATCTTCACCTGGCTCAGCGGCAGGTTTTTTTTGTTTTTTACCGCGATCTGGCCGCTGGCCTCGGGTGTGCGCATGAAGCGGACCTCGTCGGAATAGCGCTGATTGAAATAATTGAGCATTGCCTCGGTGGTACGCCGGTAGCCGCTGCCCAGTACGTACAGGAAGCCGGCGTCCACGCTGCGATTGATGCGGGTCAGGTAGAGCAGGTTGCTGACCGTGCCGCGCCCGAAATGCAGACCGATGTAGTGCCACAGCGCATGCCCCGCCAAACGCGGGTGGCTGCGGGCGAGCTTATCGAAATTGACGTAGCGACCGGTGAGCAGCAGATCGCGCAGCTGATTGTCCAGCTCGGTGCTCCACTCTTCGCCGCAGTAAGCGGTGAGGCCGCTGGTGTACCAGCCGGGCAGGTTGAGCAGCACGGCATTTTGCACGATTTCCTGCAGATTGGAGCCAAACAGCATCGAATTGAGCAGCACCGCGGACATGCCCTCGCGGATCTGGACCTGCAGGTGCTGGTGGTTACCGTCGAAATACACGAAAATTTTGCTGCCCACCACCTTGGTTTCGCCGGCCCGGAGCTGGAACACTTCATCTTCCCCGATATTGCTTTGCTTCACGTCGGTAATGTCGCTGAACACGATCATTTCGATTTTTTCGGTCATCTGGTGCTCCAGCAGCTGCTGGATCTCCGGAAATTCCAGCTCGGCAGTCTGTACGGCCGACTGGGCAATATTGCGGGCATCACCGTACCAGTAAGTGACGAAGTTGGCCGATTCGTAGAGCAGCCAGTCGTCGAACTGCCGGTGGTACTGCACCCGGTTTTTGCCAAACGAGGTCTGGGAAGTGGTTTGCGCGGAGGCGGTAAAAGGCAACAGGCAAAGGACACTGAGCAACCGGCAAAGGACAGATATCGGACGTGGAGGTGTTGGGCGCATACTACCGCAGATTTTGTGTAAAATTGGGGGCTCTGCCCCGAAAGACAATGCCCATAGGGAGCAAAACGCAGCAATATGCAAAAAGATTATGGTCAGGCCGGTCAGGCTTGAAAAGCAGCCCGGAACCAAAATCGGTCAGGGTTGGACACATTTCGTCCGCGTCTGCAGCGGACTTTCTATTTTTGCGGTTTAAAACCTGGTAACATGCAGACGACCGACGATTTGTTTTCGGATAAAAAAATTTACGGTGACGATTTTACACTCCCGCAGATCGAGGATTGGTTCGAAAAAGAGCGGGAAGGCTATGCGGACCTGGGGAGCAAGGACAGTGGCAACTACGCATACGCCTACCACCAGATCAATGACTTACACGGGTTCCGGTTTCTGCCGAAAGGCCGGCTGTTCGACCGGGCGCTGGGCGTGGGCGCGGCCTATGGCCATGAAATACTCCCGATTGCCGACCGGATCAAAAGCCTGTATATTCTGGAACCTTCCGATGCTTTACAGTCCGACCAGCTGGGCGGATTAATTCCCCGCTATGAGAAGCCGCAGATGGATGGGCACCTTCCTTTCGAAGATAATTTTTTCGATCTGATCACTTGCCTGGGTACCCTGCACCACATCCCCAATGTGTCGACGGTGATCAGGGAGTTGCATCGTACCCTGCAGCCGGGCGGGTATTTCTTACTGCGCGAACCCATTATCAGTATGGGTGACTGGCGGCAACCCCGGCGGGGCCTCACCCGCAATGAACGCGGACTGCCCATCGCACCCCTGCGCCGGCTGCTGCAGGACCTGAATTTTGAAATTGTCCACGAAGGCTACTGTTTTACGATGACGGCCTTTATCGAACGGACCATTGGCCGGTTCTTTCCCCGCCAGCTGTTCACCTACCGCCCTTTTGCGCGCTTCGACCAATTGATTTCCGCCCTGTTCAAATGGAACTACCACTATCATCCCACCAAAATGCTGCAGCGTGTCGCGCCGACCAGCGTCTACTACGTGCTTCGAAAAAAATAAGCGAACATGCACAATTTGCAAGAAAAAATGGAGGCCTTCGGTCGCTTGCTGACCATTATGGACGAACTCCGCGAACAGTGCCCCTGGGACCGCAAGCAAACCATCCAGACCCTGCGCAACCTAACCATCGAAGAAACCTACGAACTGGCCGACGCGATCCTGTCCGATGATCTGCCCGGCGTGCAGGAAGAAATCGGCGACGTGCTGCTGCACCTGGTGTTTTACGCCAAAATCGCTTCCGAGCAGGGCGTCTTCGACATCGCCGACGCATTGCACGCGGTGTGTGACAAGCTCATTCACCGCCATCCGCATATTTACGGCGACGTGGTGGTGAAAGACGAGGAAGAGGTGAAGCAGAACTGGGAAAAACTCAAACTGAAAGAGGGTAAAAAATCGCTGCTGTCCGGGGTGCCGGTCAGCCTGCCGGCCATGGTCAAAGCCTACCGGATGCAGGAAAAAACCAAGCAGGTGGGCTTCGAGTGGGAAAATGCCGGGCAGGTCTGGGCCAAGGTGGAAGAAGAAATCGGGGAGCTACGGGAGAATATTGACAACAACGCCCCGCAGGCCGACATCGAGGAAGAATTCGGCGACGTGCTGTTTTCCTTAGTCAACTATGCCCGCTTCATCGGCGTGGACCCGGAGACGGCCCTGGAGCGGGTGAACCGCAAATTCAAGCACCGCTTCGAGTACATCGAGGCCCAGGCGCCCAAGCCGCTGCAGGACATGACGCTGGCGGAAATGGATGGGTTGTGGAATGAGGCGAAGGGGAAGGATAAGGGGATATAATGGGTGAATCTTGATCAGCGATGCCTACAATGCTTCCGAATGGAGAATTTCCTTAAATTCTTCTATGGTCAGGCAGGTAATGTTCGGAAAACTGACTTGCTTCAAAACGCGAAAATGGCGGTCGTAGGAAATCAAATAGTCTGCTTGAGCAGCAATTACGCAATCTGCAAACTTGTTGTCATCAGGATCATTTTTAATTAATTCCCAGCGATAAGAAAGCTGAATGTAGTGCACATTCTCCAGAGTATCCAGCACAATTCTCATGACTGATAAGGCGTCCTGATTGGGTGCTGTTCTTTCAGGCGATCTAAATCCACTTGGGATATCGATAACTTATCAATTTCCTCCTGTACCAAATTATCATAAAACTCCACCAGCAAGCGTCGGAGCGCTGCCATTTCTTGTTTAGGTATGTCCCGCGAAAATATTTTTAACAATACCAATTGCGCTTCGGTGAGTTTATGTGGTATGGGCGTAGAGGACATGGCCGTGCGATTTTGAAGACAAAAATAGCCTTTTTCATCCGAATAGCGGCAAATGTGGTCAGAGAGGATGAACGAAAGAACGGAACCGGAGAACACAACGCCTTAGTCCGCTGTTTTCACCACATACCCCGTTTTCAGCATATTGGCGCCGCTTTTTATCTCCCAAAAGTACAGACCGGTCTTGATCATCTCCATGCCCAGCGTAGTTATCCCCCCCTGGAGCAGTTGCTGGCGGATCGGTCTGCCCAGCTGATCGTACAACCGGAAGGCTGCGGGCGTTGCGGCCCCCTCCAGCAAAATATGGAGTTGATCACGCGCAGGGTTGGGGAATACCGAAACGCCGACGCTAAGGCCCGGATCCCTGGTCGGGGAGATTACCAACGTGGTGTCGCAGGGATAGGGCACGAAATGCAACTCGGTCGTCGAATCCGTGTAACAGCGCAATCCGTCGGGCCCACCTTCATACAGCCCGTAATCGGGGGTGATAAAGTAGGGGTTTCCGATGCCGGCAATGATCGTACAGCCCCAGTCAAAAAAAGAAATGGACAGGCAAGGTGCATTACTTTCAGCACGGTACCACCCACGGTGATTTGACTGATAGAATCAACATGCATGATCAGGCTATCGTATCCGTAGGGCTTTTTCAAACCACCGATCACCCAGGTATCGCCGGCTTCCGCCCCGAAATCGTACAAAAGCTCGAAACGATTGGTTTTCAGGCTGTAAAAAAATACCGAGTCGTGCTGGCTGTACACGTACAGCGGGTTGGGCACCGTGGGCGAG
>JBKJKS010000447.1:0-23597 GCA_046597295.1 Saprospiraceae bacterium | reverse complement strand
ACTTCCCGCACCGCCGCCTGTTCGGGCGTTTCGCCGCGGTCTATTTTGCCCTTGGGCAGATCCCAGGAGCCGCGCCGGTAGAAGACGCGCAGTTCACCCTGCGCATTCCGCACGGAGCCGCCCGCCGCTTCCAGCACCTTGAAACAGGCCTGGAAATCGCGCCACAGCAGCTCCGGGTCCAGGTGAAAAAGGACCACCGCCCGCTGATTGGGATTTTTGTCCAGCAAATCCAGGTACTGCTTCAGCATTTTTTTGCTGCCGATGTAGGGGGCGACAAAAGTGGTCTTGTCCGGCTGGTAGCCGAGGATAGCAGCGCCGGCGGGCGTGGTCAGAAAAACCGGCGTACCGTTGATGTAGATTTTATACTTTTGTGACCCCATTTTTGAGCATTTTTGCCACAATAATAGGAGTCGCCGGCCCATTTCAGGCCGTTTTGTGCTCCGAAAAAATCCACTTTCGCCCGGCGGTCCTTTCATTCCGCTGCTGATCAATGTCGTCCGCCGATGCAAGCCACTGTTGCCCGCCATCTTCTTGATATTCAGGCCGTGCAGCTCCGTCCCCACGACCCCTTTACCTGGGCATCGGGGCTGCTGTCACCCATTTACTGCGATAATCGCGTGGCGCTTTCCCACCCGGCGGTGCGCACGTATTTGAAACAGGCCCTGGCGACGCAATCTCAAAACTTCCTGCCTTTCGACGTGGTGGCCGGCGTGGCGACGGCGGGCATTCCCCACGGCGCACTGCTGGCCGATGCACTGGAAAAACCCTTTATCTACGTCCGGAGCTCAGCCAAAGACCACGGACGGCGCAACCTGATCGAAGGCGTACTCCGGCCCGGGCAGCGCGTGCTGGTCATCGAGGACCTCATCAGCACCGGCGGCAGCTGCCTGGTGGCGGTGGACGCCCTGCGCGAGGCAGGCGCCGAGGTAGTGGGCGTACTGGCCATTTTTCAATATGGCTTTGCTAAAGCAGCCGCCGCCTTTGCCGGGAAAAATGTCGTTTTTCAAACCCTGACCAGCTATGATGTGCTGGTGGAGGAAGCCGCCCGATCCGGCTATGTCAGCGACGGGGATTTACGCACCCTGCAAAAATGGCGGGAGAACCCCGAAGGCTGGGGCGCATTATACGTTTGAAGTAGAAAATGACCATATTTACCGGTACAGCCTTGAACCACAATATTTAATCGAATGCAGATCATCACCTCTGAGTCTGAAGATTTCCTCCGCCGCTATTTGAATAATGCCAGCCCCACCGGTTTCGAATGGTCGGGCCAGCAACTCTGGCTTGACTACCTGCGTCCCTACCTGGACGAGTGGAAAATCGACAACTACGGCACCGCTTACGGCATTATCAACCCCGGTCAGCCGTATAAAGTGGTCATCGAAGGTCATGCCGACGAGATCTCCTGGTTTGTCAATTATATTTCCGACGACGGGTTCATGTATGTGATTCGCAACGGCGGCAGCGACCACCTCATCGCGCCATCCATGCGCGTCTGGGTGCATCTGCGTAAAGGCGGCAAGGTGGAAGGGCTGTTCGGCTGGCCGGCCATCCATACCCGCACGGAGAAAGATGCCACCCTGACCCCGGCGCTCGACAACATCACCATCGATGTGGGTGCCAAAGACAAGGAAGAGGTGCTTAAAATGGGCATTCACGTGGGTTGCGTGGTCACTTTTCAAGATGAATTTACTATTCTGAACGACCGGTACTACGTTGGTCGGGCGCTGGACAATCGCATCGGGGGGTTTTGTATCGCCGAAGTAGCGCGGCGGCTGCATGAAAACCAAATCAAGCTGCCCTACAGCCTATACCTGGTCAATTCCGTCCAGGAAGAAGTGGGCCTGCGCGGGGCGGAAATGGTGACCCAGGCCATCCGGCCCGACGTCGCCATCGTCACCGATGTGACCCACGATACGCATACTCCCCTCATCAACGTGAAAAGGCATGGCGACATCCGCTGCGGCAACGGACCTTCCGTGACCTATGCCCCCGCGGTACACCAGCGGCTGCTCGATCTGATCATCGACACGGCCGAAAGCCAGGAAATACCCTTCCAGCGCGAGGCCGCCAGCCGCGTCACCGGCACCGACACCGATGCTTTCGCGTATTCCAACGGCGGCGTACCGTCGGCGCTCATTTCCCTGCCGTTGCGCTACATGCACACCACCGTGGAAATGGTGCACAAAGACGACGTCAACAACCTGATCCGGCTGATCTACGAAGCGCTGCAGCGCATCGAAGGCGGCCATGATTTTCGCTATTTTGCCTTACCGGAAAAGTAATTTTTGAATTTCTTTGCGGTCAAAATCTCCGGTAGTAGTTGATAAGGGTTGATAATAATACCCGGAACCAGCATCCTCCCGGGTAACCCGCTACTAAATCACTCCGTTTGTTCGCCAACCACCCATAATTTTCCAATGTTCCAGGCACCAAAATTTTTTTTCTAAATTTTGGTGCCTGGAACATTGGAAAATTTACCAAACATGGAATACGCCGCCTGCCAGGTTTCTATCGCTCCCCTCCGCGCCCAGCCCTCCGACCGGAGCGAGATGGTATCGCAGCTCCTTTTTGGCGAGACCGTGGAAATCGACGCGCAGAAGGACAATTGGCGGCACGTTACCTGTGCCTGGGACGGCTACAGCGGCTGGATGGACACCCGGCAACTCCGCCGCCTGACGCCCGGCGAGTTCGATGATTATCGCCAGCAGCATGCCATTACTTTATCGCTGGTGGAAGGGCTGATGGCCGCCGATCATTTCATACCGCTGACGCTGGGGGCCGTGCTGCCCCGCTACGATGGCCTGCGTTGCCAGTTGGGCGACCAGTCGTTCCAGTTCTCCGGCCCGGTGGTCACGCCCGGCCAGGCGCCGCAGGGCAGTGATTGGGTGGTCAAGATCGCCCGGCGCTATCTGCATGCACCCTACCTCTGGGGTGGCCGTTCACCCTTCGGCATCGATTGTTCCGGCCTCACCCAGATGGTATTCAAGATCGCCGGGGTCCGTTTGCTGCGCGATGCTTCGCAACAGGTCACCCAGGGCCGCCCCGTGGATTTTATGGAACAATGCCAGTCCGGCGACCTCGCTTTTTTTGACAACGGCAAGGGCGATATTACCCACGTCGGTATTATCCTGCCGGATTGTCACGTCATTCACGCCTCCGGCAAAGTACGGGTAGACAAGCTCGATCATTTCGGGATTTTCAACCGGGAGCAAAACCGGTATTCGCACCAGCTGCGACTCGTGAAACGGCTGCTGCCCGATGCGGTGGAGATGCCTGTAGAGGAGGAAGAAAAGAATAGCGCGATGAATAATCAGGGGGCGCTGTTCGGGTAGGAGGGCGGAATTTATTCCGCCATAAATGCTTCGTTACAGTCGAAATAAATTTCGACGTCCATTACGCGGCGAAATAGGTATTTCCCTCCGCCAGGTAAGTGTATGGGTATTCCGTCCATGTCTTACAAATACCGGCTTTGACAGGATTTTGTAGGGTATAATGAATCGCATTGCCGAGATGTTTTTCATCCCGGATATATCGGTCAAAGTACGTATCCGCCCAAAACTTTCCCGATCTGCCCAGGATGCGATTGGCCTGAACGGCCGTAGCACCATTGATGAGTTTCATCACCTGATGTACCTGCTTATAATGATCGTCCATACCAGTTGCTGCATCGCGCAATTGCACACCATAATCAAAAATAGCGTGTACGTGATTGGCCATTATGCAATAAGCAAGCAGGCGATAGTACTGGTTGTTAAACGTCTGTAGCCGATCAGCAACGACTTGAGCAACAGCCGGTATCTGGAGCCAGCGGGGACTTTCAGGATGGATGTAATCCAAATGGTTATTAAAGGCCAGGAAGTACTTCCGATTCACCGTGTAAACAGCAGATAGTTTCTCCTCTGGGCTTAAGTCTTTTGCAAATTGCACGTTGCATAATGCGTCGTCGTGCTGCTGCATCAATTGGGCAAGTATTTTTTGTGGAATAGCACCCTTGAGATTCCAGGTAATAAAGAAGGTGTAACCCGGATAAAATTTATGGGGTAGCTTTCTACGGTATTCAATTTTCATGGTTGAAGGGAAGGATGTGATCGCGGCTATTGGGTTGGTAATGGGTAGGTCGAAATAAAGTTCGACGTCCAAAGGAGGGCGGAATTTATTCCGCCATAAATTTAAATACTCCTCCCACTACATGCCGAGTTTTAGGTCGAAATAAATTTCTACGTCCAGACTTCCACCCGATCCGTTCCCACTTGGTAACTTTCCTGTAAAATGGCCTGCGCCGGAATGCCCGGCGCCTTCAGTCCCTCCCCCAGCGCACGCTCGTTTTCCAGCACCCGGATCTCGTCCCAATACCCCTCGTCCAGCCACTGGTGCAACACCTGGCTGCCCCCTTCCACCAGCAGTATGGCTTGGTTGGCCGCCCGCAATTGTTCCAATAGATTCTGAATCAGCACTTTTTCAGCACCGGGAAAAAACTGCGTCTGTTGCCAGCGGCCGCGCCGGGGCGGCCCGAAAATCCAGGTCGGCAGGGAATCGTCGAGCAAATGGGCCGTAGTGGGCAGCTGCCCCCGCCGGTCGAAGGCCAGGCGCAGCGGCGGCGGCCCGAAGAACAGGCGATTATCCAGCCGGGGATTGTCCACCAGCGCCGTCTGGGCGCCCACCAGGATGGCGTCCGCTTCGCTGCGCCAGCGGTGCACCAGCCGCTGTGCCGCCGGACCGGAAATAGCGGTGCGTTCGCCGATCCGGCCCAGGTAGCCGTCGCTGCTTTGCGCCCATTTCAGGATGATATAGGGACGATTGTGGGCAATCCAGGTAAAAAATGTCCGGTTGAGCCAACGACCTTCCGCTTCCAGTATGCCCGCGGTCACTTCCACCCCCGCCTCCGCCAGTTTGCGCAGGCTTTGGCCCGCCACCCGGGGGTTGGGATCGGTGTTGCTCACCACCACGCGCGGGATGCGGTGCGCCAGCACCAGGTCCACGCAGGGCGGCGTTTTCCCAAAATGAAAACAGGGTTCCAGCGAGCAGTACAGGGTGGAGTGGGGGAGCAGCGGCTGATTTTCAGGCATTACGGAGCGGAGGCAATGTACCTCGGCGTGGGCTTCGCCGTAGCGCTGGTGCCAGCCTTCGCCAATGATGCGCCCGGCATGGACCAGCACCGCCCCGACCATCGGGTTGGGCGACACGTGGCCCGCCCCGCGGCGGGCAAGTTCGAAACAGCGGCGGATGAAGGCTTCGTGCATAGTCAGCAGGACGTTAGGCGCCGTGATTGGGCAGCAAAGCCGCCATTTCTACCTGCATCCGCAACGCTTCGGCGCGGGCTTGTTCGGCAAAATCTGCGCCACCGGAAGCGTATAAAATGCTCCGGGAGGCATTCACCAGCAGTCCGCCGTCCCGCGTCAGGCCGTAGCGGCAAATAGCCGCCAGATCGCCGCCTTGGGCGCCCACGCCGGGTACGAGCAGGAAGTGGTCGGGCGCCAGGGCGCGGACGCGGGCAAACGCTTCCGGATGCGTCGCACCGACCACGAACATCAGGTTGTCCGGCGTGCCCCAGGCCTGTGCCCGGCGCAGCACTTCTTCCCAGAGCGGTTCGCCGGTGGCCGCCAGCCGGTGTTGCTGAAAGTCCGTACTGCCGGCATTGGAGGTCAGCGCCAGCAGGATGGCCCACTTGCCTGGAAAGTCCAGGAAGGGCGTCACGCTGTCCGCGCCCATGTACGGCGCGATGGTGACGGCATCGAACTGTAGCTGGTTGAAAAAAGCGTCGGCGTATAGCCGGCTGGTGTTGCCGATGTCGCCGCGCTTGGCATCGGCAATAGTCAGGTGATCGCCGCCGATATAGTCCACCGTTTTTTGCAACGTCTCCCAGCCAGCCGGCCCCAGCGCTTCGTAAAAGGCCAGGTTGGGCTTGTAGGCCACGCACAGGTCGCGGGTGGCGTCGATAATGGCCTGGTTGAAGGCGAGGACCGGATTGGGCAAATCCAGTAAATGCCGGGGCAGCTTGCCCAGTTCCGTATCCAGGCCGACACAGAGAAATGATTTTTTTCGGAAAATACTAGCAATCAGTTGGTCGCGGTGCATGGGTCAAAGGTAGTGTCTATTGCTGATGGCCCGTCTGATCCGGCTTCGCCCATTGGCTGGCCGAAACATTGAAATCCGCATACTCGGTTTGCACTTTGGTTAGAAACTGATCGTAGGAGGAATTGGTAAATCCCCGTTGACGGGCTTCGGCCAGGTGTTGCGCGCTGGTTTCCGGATCGTTCCGCAAGGCGGCCATGACTGCCAGGTTGTAGTGCGGCTTGGCATAACCGGCATCCAGGGCAATGGCCTGGTGCAGGTGGGTGTTGGCTTCGTCCAGCTGCCGGGTTTCCAGGCCGATAGCGCCCAGGTTATTATGGGCCATGGCCGCAATGTCGCCGGTATAGCTGCCCCAGTTCAACCACATCAGCCGCTTGATCCAGGGCCGGCGTTCGACAGCGGCCAGAAAAGTTTGGAAGTTGTTTCGGGCGCTCGGCCAGTCGCGTTGCTGAAAGGCCTGCAACCCGCGGTAAAAATGCCGGAGGGGATAGTTCGCCAGCCGGACGGCGAGGGATAAAGCAAGGGCAAGGAGCAGCAGATAGGCCGGGCGAACACCGGCGCGGTACGCCAGGATGACCGCCAAGAGCAGGGCTGCCAGGATGAGCGGATAAAGCAGTTTTCGAATGGGCGTTGGCATAGGTCTTCAGGCCGGGAAGGAAATTTTTCCCATGCCCACCAAAGGTAAGCCCCCCAGGCGTTCTGATCCAAATGGTACGCCCGCCACGGTTTCATTGGCCAGTACGGCGAACAGTACGGCCTCTTTCGCATCGCCGTGGATACCCAGCACCTCCATCCGGTGCAGGGGCCAGCCGGGCAGTGCTTCCTGTAAATACCGCCGGAGCAGCGGATTGTGCGCCCCGCCGCCGCTGAGGTAGAGGGTCGGACGATCCACCGTCAGCGGCACGCGGAGCAGGGCATCAGCCACCGTTACCGCGGTCAGTTTGGTCAGGGTCGCCAGCAGGTTATACGGGTTGTTATGGCCTTTTGGCAGCTGTTGCAGGGCCTTCTCTACCCAGGCCGCGCTGAAATGCTCCGGCCCGGAAGTCTTCGGAAAAGGCGCTGCGAAAAACGGATCGGCACGAAGCGCGTCCAGCAGGCCGGTTTCCACCCGTCCGGCCGAAGCCAGCAGCGCGTCCGCGTCGAAGGGCAGGTCGAAGAGTGCCCGGGCGAAAGCATCGAGCAGGGTGTTGCCGGGACCGGTATCGGTGGCGAAAGCTTTAGCCGTATCGCCCTCGCCGGGCAGGAAGGTAAAATTGGCAATGCCGCCGATGTTCAGCAGAAAGCGGTCTTCACCAGGCTGGGAAAACAAGAAATAGTCGCCGTAGAGGGCCAGCGGCGCGCCCTCGCCCCCGGCGGCCAGGTGTTTCTGCCGGAAGTCACTGATGGTAATGATGCCCGTCCGGCGGGCCAGGTGGTCGCCGTCGCCAATCTGCAGCGTCGCATTGGGGTAGTCCGCCAGGCCGTGAAAAATGCGCGGGGCATGGTATACCGTCTGGCCATGGCTGGCGATCAGATCGACGTCCGCCGGAGCCACCTGCCATTGGCGCAGGCAATCCAGCACCATGGCCGCGTGACGTTCGGCCACCACGACGTTCAGTAGCGTGAGGTGTTGAAAATCCACTGTTTTTTTGGCAAAAACCCGCCGGATTTCGGCCCGGAAGTCTTCCGAATAGGGCACGGTTGCAAAATGTTCCACCACCACGCGGGTGTGCGCGCCCGTGCCGGTGCAGGCGCACAAAACCACGTCCAGCCCATCGAGCGAAGTGCCCGACATCAGTCCGACGATTCGCCGGCCCGGTTGTTCGGCCAGGGCGGCGAGGTGCTGGACGTGGTGGCGCATCAGTGGTCAGTATTTTATGGCGGAGATACTCACGTTGTCGGTCGGGGTGGTCAACCGGATGTAATAGGCACCGGTGGAGAGGTTGCTTAAATCCAGCAATTGTTCATGCGCGCCTTCGATCAGCGGCTCTTCTCTCAGGATGGTTTGTACCAGACGACCTTGCACGTCAAACACCTCCACCGTGGCGACTTCTTCCGCAAACATCCAGAAAGAAAAGACCGCGAAGCCACCCGAAGTCGGGTTGGGCGTCAGTTTGGGGACTTTCGGAAAGACGTTGGTGATCTGGGTACCGGTCAGAAAGACGGGGCTGCCGGTCAGTTCCACCTGTTGAGACTGGCTGAGTTGATGGGTGTGGCTGCGGCTATAGTGCCAGGGCTTAAGGTCCAGGTACTCCAAATGAAATTCCGGTGGAAAGGCATAGGCCACTTTGGCGCTTTCGCTCCTATCCATGCTCGTGACCGCCCAGAGCACATAGGTGAACTGCCCCATCGTATCCTTGAACGCCGCGCCGCGCACATTGGCGGGCAGCTGCAGGCGTTCGGTCTGCACCGGGTTGTATTTTTTGCCGGCCAGCAGATCGTGGGTGGTTTTCATGGCCCAGCCCTCGTCGGTCACTTCGCCTCCATAGGGCAGTACATTGTTCAGGTTTTTGAACAGGCCCATGTAAGAGAACTCATTGCTGGCTTCGTGTTCCGGCTTTTCATCTCCCAGGGCATAGGTGTGCATTTGGGCAATGCCCTTTTCCTGGGCAGTGACCATGGTTTTGATCAAAAAATTGACTTGTGCTTCATCGGAACCCAGGTACTCGCCATAGGTCTTCCGCGGGACGTTGAACTCCGTGTTTATCCACAATTTTTCGGGAAAGGTGGCATTGTCATAGCCATGGGACTTCAATACGTCGTCGAATTTGTCACGCAGGTCCCACACGCCGTCCACGGCCGCGTCGGAGTGGCGTTTGTAAGCGAACCCCTGAATACCATTGTCCCACCAGCGCATGGAGTTATCGAGGTGGGGGTAGGAGTGGAAACTCATGCAATCGAAGTAAGCGCCACCTTTCAGCGGATACTGGCCCGATACCGCTCCGGCAAAAGGTTCGTCCGTGTAGCGGCACAGCACGTCCAGGTAGCTCGGCCAGCCCAAACCGCCGACGGCGACGAACGCTGCCGGGTCTGCCGCTTTGATCACTTCATAACTGATGCGCAGGGTGCGGATATAATAGTAAATCGGTGCTTTCAGCTTGGTTTCGCAGGGTTCGGGGGCATTTTCCCACCAATTACCGGCGGTGCCGCGGGGTGCCCAGCCGTTACCGGTATCCACATCCGGCTCGTTCCAGACTTCATACATGCGGATCAGGCCTTTATAAGTAGTCGCCATTTTCCAGCAGTAGAGGGCGTAGGTATTGGCATCGTTCACCGGCGTACCGTTTTCGCCATTGTCCCAGATCGGCTCGTAAAGCCCTTTGAACATCTCGCTGCGGCTGTTGGCGCAGTAATACGCGTCTTCCCGGTTGCGCTCGGCGGGAAAGCCGATGATGCTGACCACGTTGCGCAGGCCGATTTGCTGATAGTACTGAAAAGCGTCTTTGCGGATATCGAAGCCCCAGTAATCCAGAAAATGATCGAACAAGCCGACCCGGATGGTGGTGACGCCTACGCCCGGCACCTGGCCGTCCGGCGTACCATGGGCCAGGGCGGCCAGTTCCTTATCGTAGTAATAAGGGGGGAAATACCCCAGGTTCGTGCCATAACCGAACGGTTCGTCGTAATGGGGGACAACGTCGTTGGCGGTGGGGGCAGTTTGGGAACAAGCGGCAAAGGGGAGGATGAACGCCAGGCAGGTGAAAAATCGGTGCATGATTAAAAAAATTTGAAGTGAAAAAAACTATTCGTCCACGGCATGGCCGGACGGCCTTGCGCGCTGAGTACATTCGCATACAGCATCCGTTCCTTCGATCCCGACCACGGCATTATACCATCGTCATAAGGGCGAAAAAAGGACGGCGCAGGTCACTGCGCAGGGAGTAAATCAGAAAATTGGGTCGGAAAGGCGGATGACCATATCGAGGCCCGGCACCTGAACAGCAGGCGCGGCAAAGGTCGTAGCGACCGATGGGTGCTCGGAATATGGAGAAAGAAAATCGCCCGGAGGGGCTCCACAAACCGATGACCGCTCGTGCACAGGCACGATGGGTGCATCAAAAGTGGAAAAGAGGGGAGGAGAAGGGGGAAAAAGTGCAATCAACGTGTGGCAGGTAAGTACTGGGTGCATGATTAAAAATTAAATATTGAAAAGATGTATACGTAAACGGGAATACCGGACGGTATTGTTTCCAGTAAACAAATTTAACATATGTCGCGCACTAATTATTCCATTGGCGAATTGTTATACCAATCGTTCCAAAAAGCAGCGCACAAATGTAGAAATTTTAGGAAATAGGTTGGTTATTTGGCAACGCCAAACTTTTAGCGTACGCCTATGCCTGCACCGCATTTTTATATCGAGCCCGACATCCGGCGGGCGGCGACCCTGCCCGGCCGGTTTTACCATGCGCCGGAGGTTTTCACCCAATGTCGCGAGCAACTATTCGCCCGCAGCTGGCAAGTCATCGCTGGCGCTGAGGACCTGGTACGCCGCCCGTACGACGCACTGCCCTTCCGGTTTATGGACAATTTTCTGGAAGAACCCCTGCTGCTGCTGCGCGATGCGGAGAATCGGTTACGCTGCTGTTCCAACGTGTGTACCCATCGCGGGAACATCCTGGTGGAGCATCCCACCCGGCTCGAGCGGGGGATCATCTGCGGCTACCACGGGCGCCGCTTCGAACTGGACGGCCGGTTCGTGGCCATGCCCGAAACGGCGGGTATGGAAAATTTCCCCTGTAGCGATGACCACCTGACCCGGCTGCCGGTGGAACAATGGCGGCAGTTCGCATTCACGGCCCTCGCACCGGCCATTCCGTTTGACGAATGGGTGGCGCCGCTGGAGCGTAAGATCGGCTACCTGCCCATCGAGGCATTTCGCTTCGATGCGGCCCGCTCCCGCGATTACCTGGTGCGGGCGCATTGGGCGCTCTACTGTGACAACTACCTGGAAGGGCTTCATATTCCGTTCATCCACAAAGGGTTAGCGACATCACTCGACTGGCAGGCTTACCGCACCGAATTGTTCCGTTGGGGTAATTGCCAGGTGGGCGTGAGCAAAGGCGGGGACGAGATTTTCGACCTGCCGCCCGGCCACGAGGATTTTGGTCAGGCCATTTCCGCCTATTATTGCTGGCTGTTCCCCAACCTGATGTTCAATTTCTATCCTTGGGGCCTGTCGCTCAACATCGTGCGACCGCTGCAACCGGACCTGACCAAAGTCAGTTTTCGAACCTATGTTTTCGATGAAAGCAAGTTGCACGCCGGGGCCGGGGCCGACGTGGACCTGGTGGAACGGGAAGATGAAGCGGTCGTGGAGCAGGTGCAGCTCGGTACGCAGTCGCGTTTCTACCGGCACGGGCGTTTTTCACCGAAAATGGAGCAAGGCGTCCATCAGTTTCACCGCCTGATCGCCGACATGCTGGGCGATCCCGCCTGAGAAATGGTCGCCGGCGGACCGAACTGCGGACCGGCAGAAAGCGTTTGTGCGCTTACCCGTATCTTCCCGAGCAGCCCCACGGCGCTACCCTGTATACCCTCCATCACCACGGCCGGGCCATCTGTCCGGCTGCTGCGGCCGGCACGGGCGAAACGGCATCCTTTTTGCAAAATAAAAATGGCAACCACCACTGCCCGGCAGTTTGTCCGTTCGTTTACTCCCGGCAATCATCGTGAAATAGTCCGCCCGCTGTACCTATGCTTCCTTACTTAAACCGCTATTTTCTCCGCCTGCTGTTTTGTTTTTTTGGTCCCCTTACCTTCGCTGATTGTGTAGACAGTCTGTGGTTGACGGTGCAACCCGTGCAGTGCAATGGTCTGCGGGACGGCCTGCTCCGGATCGACAGCGTGTTCGGTGGCGAAGCACCCTATTACTTCTCCCTGGACGGACAGTCTTTCAGCACCCGGCCCAGTTTCGACTATCTGTGGCCCGGTGAGTATAAATTGTGGGTAAAAGATGCCTCGGGCTGCGCCAAAGAGTGGCCGGTGCTGATCACCGAACCCGAGCTGCTGCAGGTGCGCCTGCACGCTACCGATACGCTGGTGGTGGCTGGCGTGCCTTTTACGCTCCAGGCAGAAGTAGAACCGCCTGGCACTACCCTGAAAAGGATTGACTGGCGGCCGCCCAACCAGTTTCCCATGACCAATGTGCTGGCACACACCCTGTTTATTTCCGAAACCACGACCTTCGCCATCGAAATTGAAAACCAGAGCGGCTGCATCGCCCGCGACCAGGTGACCGTGACGGTGGAGAAAACCAACCTGTACTTTCCCAACGTCATCCGGCCGGGAAGTAACCAGGATGCGTACTTCACCATCTATGCCGGCGAAGGGGTGGCACAGATTGCCACTTTGCAAGTATACAGCCGCGCAGGCGGCCTGCTCTTCGAGCGAAACGGATTTTCACCCAACGATCCACTCAAAGGCTGGAACGGCCGTGCCGACGGTAAAATCGTCCAGACCGGCGTGTATCCCTGGCGCGCCGTGGTGGCCTACCTCGACGGCCATATACAGCAATTCCAAGGCTCGGTGACGGTGGTAAACTAGGGGTTGCTTACCACTCCAGCTTGGCCGTGGTCAGGCCTTCCAACACGGTAGAGGCCGAAAGACGTACGACGAGTTTCTGTTCCTCGCGGGTGGTCAGGGTTTGCCCGTCCCGCACTTTTGTCCCATACTCCACCACGGTGGCGGCGGCCTCATACAACACGGCATGCACCTCCGCCATGGGGCGGGTCGACTGGACGATTTCCATTTCCGGTAATCCGAATTCCTGCAGCCCGTAGGTATAACCGGCGCTTTTGCCGCCTTGTTCCATCATGCCGAAATGCACCCAGCAATACAAGGGTAAAGAATTGTTATTCAACAGGTTGTGGGCAGCAGCGGTGTAAAAACCCTTGGTCAGCAACAAATACTGGTTGTTCAGGTAAATGCCGCTGGCCCGCGTATTCTCCAGCACGCCGCCGGCTACGCGGGTGAACATTTTATGCAGATCGAGCGCACGCCCGGCCGAGCCGATGACCGAAATGACCACCTGCGCCTGATGGCGACCGGCTTCCTGGGCGGCGGTGCGCCACAGCCAGGACATGTTAGCGGCCGCCTTGATGTCAGCGGGGGCAATGGCATAGTCCTGATAAGATATGGTGACCGTCGCCCCCGGCGTGGTAAACACCAGCGTTTTGGCATTGGTGGTCACCGAATCGGTGCGGAACTTCCAATCCGTTTTCAGGCTGGCTAACAAGGCCTTGAAGTCGGGCGCCGTTTTGTCGTTCAACAGCACCGAGCCGGTCACGACTTTTTGAGCCGGTGGAGCAGCCAGTGGCTTTTTCGTCTGAGCAGCCATTGGCTGGGCTAAAAACGCGGCAAAAGCCGCAAGGAGGAGGGTATAGCGCATAGTGTTGGTTTGAAAAAAATGGAATGAACGCCCCTCAAACGCTCGAATCGGTTTTTATGGTGGCGGAAACCAAACTTTTGCAAAACAAAAACACCTTGCCGTCGGCCGGACGGAAAGGTGTTTTTGTTTTTATCTACCTCTATCAACCCCCTCAACGCCACAGCAGCGTCCCTTGCTTTTTTGCCTTTTGCTCTTTTGCCTTTTGCTTATTTGCCCTGCTACCGCAGCAGCGTCACTTCGCCTTTGCGGGTTTCCTCCGCCCCCCCGGCGTAGCGCACGGTGATCACGTAGGCGTACACATCGCTGGGAGCCTCTTTATCATCTGCCCGGCCATCCCAGTTAATCTTATCGCCGCCGGTGGACTCGAAGACCTTTTGTCCCCACCGGTTGTAAATGTCGAAACTGACGACCTGCGCATTGCTGCCGTAAAAAAGCGGCCCGAAGGTGCCGTTCACCTCGTCGCCATTGGGCGTAAAGGCATTGGGCATATCAAAACAGCGCATGAATTCGTAGACCAGTTCACTGGTCATATCGAAACAGTTGCCCACCGTCGCCGTCACGGTGAACACCGCCGTTTCGTCGTTCGGGGTGATCTGGAGGGAATCGCCCGTGGCGCCGTCGATCACCGCCCCGTTTTGGAACCACGCCAGGACCGCTGCAGCGGGCGATTTGGTCACTTTAAGCAGGAGCGGCGTACCCAGGCAAAGGGTGTCGGAAGGCGCTGGTGTGCCGGTAATGTTGTTGGAGACCGTTACCGCCGGGGCAACCGTCAGGCGCAGGGAGTCGGTGAGCAGGCAATTGAGGCCGTACACCAGCCGGACCGTATAAGTGATTACCCCGGGCTGGCTGGGCGTCACCTGGATCGAAGGGGTGTTTTGGCCGCCTGGTTGCCAGACGACATCCCCGTTACCGGTGGTGGTTGCCGTGAGGGTAGCGGTCTGTCCCAGACAAATGGTCTGGTCCGGTCCGGCTTCCAGCGTAGCACTGGCTACAGTCACCATTACTTCGGCGGTGCTGCTGCACAGCGGCCCCTGGGCCACCACCTTATACGTCGTATTCCCGGTGGGCATCGCCGTCGGATTGGCTACCGAGGAACTAAAGCCTGCCGGTACCGAGGTCCAGTTATACGTCGTACCGGGTTCGGTCGGGCCGTTGTTGAGGACAATGCTGCCGCCAGGACACACCGTCGGGTTGTTGGGTAACAACAGGGTGGGCGCGGCCAGAACCTCCACGGTAATACTTTCTCCGCCCGGGCATTCGGCGTCGGGCGCCATCACCTGGTAAGTCGTCGTCGTCATCGGTGTAGCCACCGGATTGTCGCATTCCGTGCAGGAAAGCGACGGGCTCATCATCCATTCGAGCTTCTGATCGGGGTCGACCGTCGCCATGAGTTGCGCGGACTGGCCGGGACAGATGGGATTTGGCGTAGCCGTGATCATAATGGTCGGTATAACGCCGACGTTCACGGTAATGGAGTCCACGGTGGAACATCCCCGGTTTTCAATCTTGCGTTTGAACTCTTTGGTGGTAGTGGCGAAGATGACCAGGTTCCACAAATCCAGGGGGGTAATATCGCCGCCACCGGAAATCCACTCCGGCATAATGTCCGGAAAATCAGCGGGTTCGTAGGTTTTGGACAACAAATAGATCGTATCGCCGGGGCAGTAGATCGGCTTTTCCGGATCGAGGAAAATGCTGCTTTCCGGCAGCGAATCCACGCGGATGCGCACCGAATCCACCACGGCGCAGCCGTTGAGGGTCGCCCGGGCGATGATGGTCACCGATTCGTCGGGCGAACTGGTGACGCTCGGCCCGGTCGGGCTGCTCACGTAGAAGGTCGGCGACCAGGTGACGGTCCCCGCCGGCTGGGTCTGGGCATTCAGGGTCACCGTATCGCCCAGGCATATTTCGCGATAGTCATCGCCGATGATGTCCACGCTGGCCGGGGTCACCGTTACCGTGACGCTGCCGGTCTGGCTGCAGGCGCCGTTGTCGCTGGTGGCGGTGAGGGTGTAGGTCGTCGTCTGCGCGGGCAGGGCGATCGGACCGCTGCTGCCGGGATCACTCAGACCGTCCGTGGGGGTCCAGGTGTACTGGGTGGTCGTGTTCAGCACCTCCGCCAACTGCACCGGGTAATTCTGGCACACGGTCGTATCGGCAGCCAGCTTCGGGAAGAACAGTGTATCCACCGTGACGGTCACTTCGTCGGTCACCGAACAGCCGGCAATGGTCACCTGCACCTGGTAAGTGGTGGTTTCAGTAGGGGAAGCGATGGGATTGGGATTGAACTTATCGCTGAGCCCCTGGGCCGGCGACCACAGCAGGCCGGCGTTGTTCACGTTGTTGGTGCTTTGCAGTTGCACGCTGCCGCCCAGACAGATGTTGGGAGTACCGACCACCATGGCCTCGATCTGCGGATCGATGATCTTGATGAAGACGGAATCCTTGTCGACGCAGGTACCCACGGTGCCGGTTACTTCCAGCGCAATATCCTGGGTAGGCGTGATGGTGGGGTTGGCGATGAAGGGATTGCTTACCGCGCCGGTCGGTACCCATAAATAGTTCTGGGCGCCGGTCGCCTGGAGTTGCAGCGTACCGCCGGCACAGACCAGCAGGGTGTCTCCGCCGTTCACCTGTACCTCGACGTTGTCTTTCAATTCCACGGTGAGGGTGGCGAAGGTGACCGTTCCGCAGCCGAAATTGCTGGAAATAGCGATGACAATGGTTTCAGTGCCTTCCAGAATGTTGTCCCCGATGGGCGTGATCGGGAACGATAACAGGGTCTCGCCGGGCTGAAAAGTGATGACGCCGGGCAGATTGAGCAAATAGTCGATGCCGAGCGTAGCGGTACCGCTGAGGCTGACGGAATACGAGGTGAGCTGGTCCTTCGGTTCGGTGAGTTGAACCACCAGGACGTCCTGCCCACCGGTGCAACTTTCAATAAAATAATTGATGCCGCTGGCAAAATTGACGCTCAACTTGGGGCCGCCGCCCTGAATTTTTGAAATGAACACCCCCGAGTCATAGGACTGGTCGGAGCGGTCGGCGATGGCGAATTTCAGGTGGTAGGTGTTGCAGGGCGTAACTTTCGAACGGGCGGTCAGGCTCTTTTTTACGCCCAGCGAGTCCGAGGTGAGGCCATCGTAAGTAAGTTCCGTGCCCAGGCTGTAATCGCGGTAGTAGGGCCAGTTCTGTTCGAAATTGACGCTGTTGATCTCCACGGGAATGTTCGTGCCGGGCAAAGTAGCCAGGTTTTTGGCCCCCCCCAGTCCCGGATCGCCCGCAATGCCGGGGCCCGAGATCAGGAAGGCGAAAATATCGTTGAACGAGGTGTTGACGAATTCCGGATACTCCTCCGAACCGAATACGTATTCGAAACTGAGTTCGTCCGTGGCGGCGAACACGTCCACCTCCACCACGCAGGCATCCATCGACAGAGAAAAAGTGCCGCCCTGCTGCGACAGGAAATCCAGGTCCTCATCGCCGGCGCTGCCCAGCGGGGTAGAGGCAAAATTGCTGCTCGGCCCGTAGGCATCGATAGCGCTGCCGGAAGTCAGCAGCAGGCCCTTGCCCAGTTGCAGGTCATTATCCTCCGCAGGATAACTGAAGGTGGCATAGGCACCCTGCGGGCAGTCCACACTGGTCACGTTGACGGTTGTGAAAGGGGTTTGCACGAACGCGGCAATGCTGTCCTGGTTAATATCAGGATTCAGGGTGATCGTATTGTCGGCCGGGCAGGCCTCGGGGCTGCACTGCCAGTGGCCCTGCCAGCCTTCGAATTCCAGGTTGTTATCCGACTGGAACTGCACGGTGAGGCAACCGCTTGAAGCTTGTACGGAGTAGCACACGCCGCCCCAGTTGTTCGTGCCGAAACCGCCGACATCGCCGATGGGCTGGCCGGTGGCGGTGTTACCGTCGTAAAAAAGGAGCACGTCGGCGTTGCCGGCCTCCAGATTGTAGTAGTCCAGCGTGAAGGTGATGCAGGCCGAGGGCTGGCTGGGACAAATAACGAAGGTAAAGTCTTCATCCGGGCCATAGTCCGCATCGGGTCCGCCGGAGTCATAGAGGGTACCGGCGCAGAGGGTGGAGCTGCCCTGATCGATGGTGACGATGGGCGGGATCTTATCCACGCAAAGGGTGAATTCGCCCCAGTTGGGCGCCGCCGTGAGGGAATAATCGGATACCCGGATGAAGTAGGTCAGGCCCGGCGTCAGGCCTTCCAGATCGAGGAACAGGCTGTTCTCCCCGACTTCGGCTTTGGCGCAGAGCAATTCCGCGAAGCCGTCGAACACGCAATCGCCCCGGTAAACGGCAAACTGCGGATTTTCGATCGGGTTGGGATCGACCCCGGTCAGGGTAATGCGGTAGTCGAGCAGCGTATCGGAGCAAACGAAGGAAAACCAGACGTCGCGGGTGGCGATGCCGCCGTTGAAACAGGTGGGGGCATTTTCAAAACCGATGTTCGAATTCTCCGCGCCCACATTGGTGAACGTAATGGTCGGGCAGACCGGCGCTACACCCAACTGGTACAAACTATCGCAGAGGAAATCGTCGTAGGATAAATTTTGCGCGGTGGTCGAAATGGCCACCGCCAGTACCACCCACAGGAGGAAAAGTTTTTTCATGTCTATATTTGTCTGAATCAGTATCAGCGGGCGAAGAAAATGAACTTTCCAAAAACCGGGTACAAAAAGGCAGGATTATGACCGTACGCAGCAATTGGCAATTTTGCAAAAGTTAAAGGGCAATTTTACGAAGCAACGGGCACAAATTATAAAAATACCCGCAGCAACCGACCGGGGGCAGATACCAGCGGCCGGCCGGCCGGTCAGCGCGCACATTTTTCCAGGCTGGCTCGCACCTCCGTCAGGGTAAAGATCCGGTTATTATTGCCCAGGTGGGTATTCACGTAGTTCAGCACGTTGGTGATGTCGATGTCCGACAACTGCGCGGCCGGCGGCATTTTTTCGGCGTAGATTTTACCGTTCACCATTATGCTGTCCTGTAGCCCGTAACGAATCAGGCAGGGCAACTGATCGTGGTTTTTGACCAGGTAGTCCGCCGCGGCGACCGGTGGGATCAGCGCCCCCAGGCCCTCGCCGCTGTCCATATGACAGTTGGCGCAGTAGTTCTTGTAAATGCGGGCGCCATCCTGGTAAGGGCTGCGTTCGCAGCCAACGCAGCATAATAAAAGGCTCAGCAGAAAAAAAATCCTGTTTTCCAATCGCTTTGGGTTTGTCATTATCATTCCCTTTACCTCGGGTACTGTTCGGCCAGCAACACATCCATGTCCCGCATGAAGCGGTCCACTTCCTCCGCATTGGTGCCGTCGCAGAAGGCCCGCACGTGCCGGTCCTTGTCCACCAGGATGATCCGTCCCGAATGATCGAAACCGCCGGGCGCCTCGGGGTCCTCGGTCGCCACGCTGAAGTAGTCGTCGGCAATGCCGTACAGGGCATCGTGATCGCCCGTGACCAGGTGCCATTTTTGGGTTTCGATGCCCAGCTTGCGGGCATGGTTCCTCAAGGCGGCCACCGTATCGTTGTATACGTCGATGGAGTGGGAGAGCAGCAGCACCCGGTCGTCGTTCCGGTATTTTTCATAAATGCGCAGGCCGTTCTTTTTCACCCGCGGACAGATGGTCGGACAGTGGATGAAGAAAAAATCCACCACATAGATTTTGCCGGCAAAGGTGGCATTGGTGACCACCTGGCTGTCCTGATCGACGAACTGGAAGTCGGGCACCGAGCGGTAGATCGTGTCGCCCGCGGCATCCACGTCGCGTTCGCCCAGGATGGGCAGCGTTTGGCGTTTGGCAGCGGGCTGACAAGCGCCGACCATCAACACCAGCAGGGAAAGTATACAAAGCGGTATGCGCATGGCCTTGACTTTTATTTGGACAGTTTCTTTCCCTCCGCCGTAGCCTGCTGAATGGCGGCCCGGATACGGAGCATCTTCGTTTTCTGCTCCCGCAGGTAGCGGCCGGCGTCAGCAGCCGGCAGGTCGGCGGGCAGCCGGTAGTCGCGCATCCAGGCCATCATGTCAAATCCGGCCCGGCTGATGCCGGCGATGGTCAGCAAATAGGTTTTGCGCTGGGCCTCGCCTTGCACGGTCTTAAAATCTGCCTTGATCATCCGGCCGAGGCGTTCCATCTCGGCCATCTCCCGCATGGTTTCGTCATGCAGGGCGTTCACCTCCGCTTCCAGGTTTTTATTCGGATCGCCGGCCGGCAGGGTGGCGGTCTCTGCGGCGGTCGTTACCTCGGTGGCAGCGTTGCGCAGTTGATCGGCCGTGGCCACTTTCAGGTCCATTTTGCAGATCGGGCAGCGACCGGCCTGGTCGTAGGTCTTGCCCTTTTCGCAGTCCATGGGGCACCGGTAGGCGACCGGTTGCGCGGGGGCCGTCGTCGGTGCGGCGGCTACAGTTTTCTTCGGTTCGTTTTGACAAGCTGGTAAGGCCAGTACCGCAATAAGGGCCGGAACGAGTAAGTGGGATAATTTCATTTTTTATGCGAATAACGGGTTAAAAATGACCTCGGAGAGGTCACATATTGGTAGAAATGATAATTTTTATACGTTTTTGACGACCTCGGAGAGGTCGAACGTGTATGATACGAGGGGCCATCCAAGCGCGTTCGACCTCTCCGAGGTCGGTTGAAGGGGTTTGGTCCGAATTTCTACCAACTTTTGACCTCTCCGAGGTCGAAAACCTTGATTTTAACCCATTATTCGCATTTTTCCCAAAAATTTGAATGCACAGCAGCACGGTCAGTGCGGGTAGGGCAAAGGTAAACGCTGTAGCGGTCGGTTTTCTGTCAAATTATTTTAAAAGTGCACAACGGCCATCGGCCTGGGCCACGTAGGCAAACTGCTGTAGTTCATCATTCGACCGGTTCAGGCTGATATTGGTTTCCAGGAGTTTGCGGGTGCGTTCCTGCACCCGCTTTGGCGCATCCATTCCACCTATTATCGGTCATTTTATCGGATAGTACGATACCTATGTATTATCGCGCCATAGCAGTTAGGACGGTCGGAGACAAATTATGAGCAATTTTTTTACTCTGTTTGCCGGGCGTTTACTTACTTTTGACGGCCAAATTTCCATAAACCGTAGGGGGAACAGTCTTAGTATTTTCTACCCCGGGGAACGTCGTCGTTTCTCCATTTCCTTCCCTTATGCCAGACATCGACCAACCTGTAAGAATCATTCTGATCATCGACGACGACGAAGACGACCGGGAAATGTTTCGCGAAGCCCTGCAAGCGGTGGATGAAACGGCCCAGTCGGTCGTAGCATTGGATGGCGTGGAGGCCATCGAGATGCTGCGCACCCAAGATGTCCGCGTACCTGATTTCATCTTTCTGGATCTCAATATGCCCAGGATGGGCGGCAAGGAATGCCTGCGACACATCAGGCTGATGCCCCATTTGCAGCATGTACCGGTGATCATCTACACGACTTCCCGCCAAAAACGGGACGTGGAAGAAACCCGGGCACTCGGCGCCGTGCACTTCATCAGCAAGCCGTTTCACTTCGAAGATATTTGCCGGTCCATCCGCTACGTGTTGGAGAAAACCTGGGAAAGCAAAGTGCTGAACGACTGAAGCAACCGCGCATTGTTTTTTTTGTGTAATCTTTGGGCCGTGTTTTGACAATTATTTTTCGCGTTGTACATTTGTTTATCAAAAATCAACGCTTGACCTGGCTCTTTGAACCGGACTTATCCGCTGCTTCCCCCACTTTTCGATTTTATACGCTATGGGCTATCCTTCGGAAAAAACAAAAGTAATTTTGCTCGTCGACGATGATGCGGATGATCGCAGCATGTTTTGCGAAGCCCTGCACGAAGTGGATGATTCCGTGGAATGCATTGCCGCACAAGACGGTGCGGAAGCGCTGGGCATTTTACGGGCGAACGACCGCGCCCTGCCCGATTTTATTTTTTTGGATCTCAATATGCCTCGCCTGAATGGGCAGCAATGCCTTAGCGAGATCAAGAAGGCGTTGCATCTGGAGCATATTCCGGTAATCATTTACACCACTTCCAAGCAGCAAAGGGATATTGACGAGACGAAAAAACTCGGCGCTGCCTGCTTTATTACCAAGCCCAACACCTTCGACGCCATTTGCCAGTCGATCGCTGGCGTGCTGACCGGCGCCCGGCAAATGGACAGTGTACCGGCACCCTACGCGTGCTGCTAAACTGCCTTTCCAGGGGCATCCGGTAAAGCGCGACCGGCCTTCCAGCGGCCGATTTTGAGCCCTTCCCGTTCAGTTCAGCCATTTTTCTCCATAGTTCGGGTCAAACCGGTGCTGGTCTCTGTTGCGCAGTTCCGCCGCCTGGCCAGCTGGCCCTGTTTTCCCTGGTGAAAAAATGTGGCCCGCGCCTGGCCCGGGTTGCATATGTTTGCAAGTGAGACTCTGCAGGGGCCTTGGAGATGCTAAGTTTCTAACAATCAGTACGCCCCTGCAGAGTCTCACTACGGCTCGAGTCTCCCTACCGCTCACCACCCATCCTTCACCCTTCCACGCCCCGTTTCCATGCTGCTTGCCATTTCCCCCATCGATGGGCGCTACGCCGACAAGACCCGGGAGCTGGGCGAATACTTCAGCGAGTACGCGCTGATCCGCTACCGGGTTTTTGTGGAAATCCAGTACTTCATCGCCTTGTGCCAATACGGGCTGCCCCAGCTGGCCAGCTTCGAGGAGGACAAGATCGACGACCTGAACGCCATTTTCGAGGGTTTCGGTCTGCCCGATGCCGAACGGGTGAAAGCGCTGGAGCGCAGTACCAACCACGACGTGAAAGCCGTCGAGTACTTCCTGAAAGAACGCTTCGACGCGCTGGGCCTGGGAGAGTTGCGCGAATTCGTCCACTTCGGCCTCACCTCGCAGGACATCAACAACACGGCCACGCCGCTGCTTTTCAAAAATGCCCTGGAACAGGTGTATCTGCCGCTGCTGGGGCGCATCCGCGACCTGCTTAAACAGCGCGCCCAGGACTGGGCGCACGTACCGATGCTGGCCCGTACCCATGGCCAGCCGGCCTCGCCCACGCTGCTGGGTAAGGAATTTGCCGTCTTCGTGGAGCGGCTGCGGGTCCAGATCGAGCTGTTGCAGGAAATCCCCCACCGCGCCAAATTCGGCGGCGCCACCGGCAACCTCAATGCCCACTTCGCCGCCTATCCCGACTATGACTGGCACCAGTTTGCCAATGACTTCGTCCGCGAATTCCTCGGCCTGGAGCGCTCGCAGCAGACCACCCAGATCGAACACTATGACTGCCTGGCCGCCCAATGCCAGGCCCTGAGCCGCATCAACACCATCCTCATCGACTTCTGCCGCGACCTGTGGACCTATATTTCCATGGAGTACTTTCGCCAGCAGACCGTGGCCGGCGAGGTCGGTTCCTCGGCCATGCCGCATAAAGTGAATCCCATTGATTTCGAGAATGCGGAGGGCAACCTGGGCCTGGCCAACGCCCTGTTCCAGCACCTGGCCGAAAAACTACCGGTCAGCCGTCTACAGCGCGACCTGACGGATTCGACCGTGCTGCGCAACCTGGGAGTACCTATCGGCCACACGCTGATCGCTTTAAAATCCATGGAAAAGGGCCTGGGCAAACTCCTGCTGAATGAGGGCCAGCTCTACGACGATCTGGAGGACAACCAGATGGTGATCGCCGAAGGCATCCAGGTCATCCTGCGGCGGGAAGGCTATCCGCAGCCCTACGAGGCCCTTAAGGCCCTCACCCGGGGAAGGGGCGGTATTACCCGCGAAGACCTGCACCAGTTCATCGAAGGCCTGGACATCGGCGACGACGTGAAGGACGAACTGAAGGCGCTGACGCCGCATAATTACGTGGGGCGGTAAGGACCCCACCCCTAACCCCTCCCCCGAAAGGGAGGGGGACCACATCGTGGTGCTTTCCTTTTGATTTTCAGGACCTTGAGAAGCTGCTGGCCAGCAGCTTTTTCAACAAGGAGGAAACTTTGTTTTCGCGGCTTTCTGTTGATTATCACAAAATTAGAAACTATAAATAGCTTACAATATGCGAATAACGGGTTAAAAATGACCTCGGAGAGGTCACATATTGGTAGAAATGATAATTTTTATATGTTTTTGACGACCTCGGAGAGGTCGAACGTGTATG
>JBKJKS010000376.1:0-4667 GCA_046597295.1 Saprospiraceae bacterium | reverse complement strand
AGTACGGCCGGGTAGTCGTGCAGGTGGCGTAACAGTTCCCGCTCCTGCGGCTGTAATGCGTGATAATGCGCAGCGGCAGACAAATCTAGGCCCTCTTTCTTCACCCGTTGCATCAGCCCGTAAATACGCACGTAGCTGTACTGAATATAAGGACCCGTCTGCCCCTGCATATCCACCGATTCTTCCGGGTTGAAAATCATTTTCTTATGCGGATGCACCTTGATAATGAAGTACTTCAGCGCGGCCATGCCCACTTTATGCGCAGTGATCGCCTGTTCCGCAGCGGGAATATCGCCGTCTTCCCCCCGGGTCCGGATCCCTTCGGCCGCCAGCCGGTTCACCTCGGCGATCAGGTCGTCGGCATCCACCACCGTGCCTTCGCGGGTCTTCATCCGGCCGGAAGGCAGTTCCACCAGGCCATAGGACAGGTGGTACAGCCCGTCGGCGTAAGGCTCGCCGAGGCGCTTGAGCGTCTCGAACAGGACGGCAAAATGGTAGTCCTGTTCATTGGCTACGACGTAGACCATGCGCTTGGCGCCAAAGTCCTCGTAGCGCATGCGCGAAGTGCCCAGGTCCTGGGTGAGATAAACGGATGTACCGTCGGCCCGCAGCACAATCTTCTGATCGTATCCGGCATCCGTCAGGTCAATCCACACCGAGTGGTCTTCTTTTTTAAAAAAGACGTCTTTGGCCAGTCCTTCGTCGACAATAGCCTTGCCCAATAAATAAGTATCGCTTTCATAATACAGTTTGTCAAACTGTACGCCCAGATCGGCATAGGTTTTTTCAAAACCTGCGTAGACCCAGTTGTTCATTTTCTGCCAGAGGGCCATCGTGTCCGGATCATGGTCCTCCCATTGCAAAAGCATCGAGCGCACCGTGGCGCCGAGCGCGGAGTGTTCATTGAACCACTTGTTCTTGTAGTCTTTATAAAAATCCGCTTCCGACTGGCCGGGCTTGTGCTTTTCGGCATACAGTGCTGCTCCTGCGTCCGTTTTTTGCCAGTCCGCGTACTCCGCTTTAATTTTTTGCTCGAACAATACGTAGTAATCACCCACGAAATGGTCGCTTTTCACCCCCAGGGCGTCGGGGGTCTGGCCCGCTCCGAACAGCTGCCAGGAGGCCATGCTTTTGCAAATGGCGACGCCCCGGTCGTTGACGATCTGCACTTTAATGACCTCGTAACCCACTGCCTCCAGGATCTGCGCACAGGACCAGCCGAGCAGGATGTTGCGGACGTGGCCCAGGTGGAGCGGTTTGTTGGTGTTGGGGGAAGAGAATTCCACGAGTACCCGCTGCCCGTTGCGCGGTTGACGACCATAACCGGCGTCGGAAATGACCTCCTGCAACAATCCCTGCCAGTACGCAGCGGTCAGTTCCAGGTTCAAAAAGCCTTTCACCACGTTAAAGGCCTGAATTTCCGGCAGCTGTTGCTGCAAAAATTCGCCGATTTCGCTGGCGACGGCATCCGGGGATTTTTTGGCCGCTTTGACAAAAGGAAAAATAACCACGGAGTAATCGCCCGTGAAATCGGCGGGCGTAGCATTGATCTGTACTTTGTCGGGAGGAGGTGTTTCCCCGTACAAGTGCCCGACCGCCCGGGCAACGGCATGCTGGAGAATGCTGGTCAAATTCATCAGGTCTTCGCCTTTGAGAAAATAAAAAAAGGGAACTTGTACGGCCAAAACCGCCAAATTCCCTTGACTGGGAGGATAAGGGGGCTCGAACCCCCGACTTCTGGTACCACAAACCAGCGCTCTAACCAACTGAGCTATACCCTCCAGGTGCTTTTGAAAGCGGCTGCAAAGATAGATGCCGTTTTCGAAACCGGGCAATACCTGAACCGCTGATTTTTTCAAAAAGTTACCGGACAGCGGAATTTATGCCGCTCAGCATGATCGGAGTCGCTGAAAGCCAGCCTTTTACAGCGAAATAAATTTCGCCTTCCTAGGCGGCGGTCGCCGGTAATGGCCGCCAGCCGCGCAATTTCTTGAGCACTTTGTACAGTTTGAGGTTGATGGAGGGATTAGCGGTAAAGAAATGCCCGTTGATCGTCAGCCAATCCTTTTCCTTTTTAATGTCGCGCAGCTCCTGGTACAGAATGCGGCGCGGCTTATCGAAGGGCGCCCGCCAGTAAATCGCCTGGTCGGTCATCGCAAAACCTTCCTTGCAATTGCCCTTCAGCGACAGATCACCAATGAAAAACACTTTTTCGCGGCGTTCGGCCAGCAGGAACTGCTTGCAGGCATTGGCCAGCAGGGCTTCCGGCATGGTCACGAAATTGAAATAAAAAACTTCTTGTTCCCGCTCGAAATCCAGAAAGTCGCGGATCATCGCCCATAGATCGGTCTTGCCGGGACGCGCCTTTTCGTATTTCAGGATCGCCGTTGGCAGGATCATGCCGTGCAAATCGGGACAGTACTGAATGATAAAAAAGTCCAGCAGGCCTTCAAAGGCTTCGTCCAGCCGGCGATCTATTTCGGGCAGGGCGGCCGTGCCGAAGCGTTCCCACTGAATAAAGGCATCCTCGCCGATCTGCTCGGAACGTACGTCGTACAGTTCCTTGAATTTGGACTGGTAAAAACGCTCCACGTACTCGCTGTAGCGGGCCGGATTGTGCTCTTCCTCCACCCGGCGGCGCAGGCTTTTGAAAAACAGGGCCTTGACTTGGGCGGTGATGGTGATGCCGTCAAAAACCAGCGGATAAACGGGTTCGTAGATCTGGCTGGCCGGTATTTTGCCTTCAAAATGAAAACCGCAGTGATGACAGAAGACCGAGGCCAGTGGACTGTGGTCATGACAGGCCGGGCAGGATTTGGTTTTTTCCACGACCTTATCCCCGCAACGATGGCAAAATTTGGCGCCGGGGATGAATTCAGCCGCACAGTTGGGACAGAGTTGCATGAAACGAACTGGTTGAGGGTGTGGAGATTGTCGAAATTTTTGAGGTACTTGGCAGGTAGAGACTGCAAAAATAAACTATTTGTGTCTAAATACCTCCATATCCAACAAAAAATATCAAATCTTTCCCCTTTCCTTTGCAGTCATGGGCAAGCAAGTCAAAAAAAGCGACCTTCCCCGCAAGACCTGCGTGGTCTGCGGACGGCCATTTACCTGGCGGAAAAAATGGGAAAAAGTATGGGCTGAGGTGAAATACTGCAGCGACCGGTGCCGGGATGCCAGAAAGGAGGCGTAATACCTACTGTTGAAATTCAATGGTGTACTCCGAAACATACTTGCCCAGATCGGAATATTTATAAAACAACCTGGCCTGCCTGCCCAAACGCAGGCAGGTGTTTTTATTCGCCACGTCCTCCGGCGTATTCATCGGCTGCAGCGAGGGGTACCACATAATATGGCCGGGCTTATCGACCAGCAGCTGCGGTTTGCTCCAGTCCTGGGAGTTGGCCCCCTGTCCCAGATCGGCGTGGCGATTGAAAGAGATGTACAGGCTGCTGCCCTGCCAGGACGGGCCGGTCACCTTGGCCATCAGCATCACCCAGCAGTTCAGGTAGGTGTTCCAGCTCACGGAAGGGCCCCAGTGGAAGCCGCCGGTGGGCGAGGAAGCCGGACCGCCGCCTGCGGCCAGCGGAATCTGCAGGCTGGCGACCGGCTGGCCGATGCCGTCCCAGGCTGCGTTGAAAGCCTGGCCGTCCCAGCGGCGGGCTTTGCCGACCGGGTTTTCCAGTTCGTTCAATCCAATGCGCGCAATGCTGATGCATTGGCCGCTCCATTCTTTGGCCGGATCGTAGGTCAGCGAATCGTAGACGCCCGGGTAGCCATATTCGCCGTAGAATACGTACAGGTAGTCGCCGCTGGCCACCGCCGAGGGGTCGCCGACGCCGCCCGGAAAGGTCAGGGACGTATTGTGCGGCTTCAGGATCATCCGGGGCTGCTTATCCTCGATCGGCAGCCCCTTGTTCTCCCAGCGTCGCCCGCCGTTGGTCGATTTCATCACGCCGATGCGGCAGACCGCCGCCACGGAGGCCGGTCCGCGCAGCGCTTGCGGCCAGTTCCGGCCGATATAGCCTTCGCCGGTGGCCGGATCGTAGGGTAGCGTGACCGGGTAATTCTCATTGTGGTAAATGGCGTACAAAGTCCGGCCCGAAGCATCATTCTTGTCCTGGTACACCGTCTCAAACCAGACCGCGCCGTGCAGGCCGGGGGTACCGACGGGCGCGTTAGTCGGCATCTCCGGCTCGGTGAAAGCGGCGGCCGGATTGCGGAAGGCCTCGTCCGCCTGCCGGCCATCCGAGAACTTCAGCTCCCGGGAACTCCCCCATTCCGGATCTTCCCCATACTTGCCGGGAAAAATGCGGAAGGTGTCGCCGATCCAGGCCTCGGCCATGTTGCAGTCCACGAAATTGTTGAAAAGGAAGGTGTCCGTGGCGGTCAGGACGAAGCGGGGCGGGGCGGCGGTGACCGGCGCGGGCGTTGGTTTGGAAGTGGGCTGGCAAGCCAGGAACATGACCAGGAAAATGGCCGGACAGATGCGGAGGAAGCGGCGCATAGGAACAGGTTTGGGCGAAAGATAAAATTGATTTTTAAAATCGGGTGTTGGTGGCTATATTCGCGACGCCGGATGACAAAGCAGGCCTGGCTCGACTCCTGGGGTTCATCTGGCTACGGCCAACCTGCCAGATCCGGTTGGATTGCCGCAAGCGGAG
>JBKJKS010000249.1:0-3073 GCA_046597295.1 Saprospiraceae bacterium | reverse complement strand
AATGCTGGGCCTGAAAATGATTTATCTGGATGCCGGGTCGGGCGCCTGCAACCCCATTTCCGTGAGCATGATCGAGGCGGTCAGCGGCGCCGTGGCGGTGCCGCTCATCGTGGGGGGCGGCATCCGGACGCCGGAAAACGTGGCCGCCAACTTGCGGGCCGGCGCCGATCTGGTGGTGGTGGGTACGGCCATCGAAAAAGACCCGACGCTGATCCGGGAAATGGCCGCTGCCGTACGCGGTTGTCATACCGTCGGGCTGCCGACCCAGTGAACGATATGGGTTATGGTTACGTTAGGGCTACGAACACTACACTTCAAATTAAAACGGGCACCACGACCAAACAACGAGACACGACGCAACTAATATATCCGGAAATTTTAATCGTCGTGCCCCATCGTGTCGTCGTGGTCAATAAGATTGGCTCACCCCTTAGCACAATAGCATGCAAACTGGAACCGTCGTAAAATCTACCGGGAGTTGGTACACCGTCCGCATGGAAGCGGACGATGCGGTGCTGCTCTGCCGCATCGTGGGCAAATTTCGCCTGGATGATCTGCCGCTCACCAACCCGGTGGCCGTCGGCGACCGCGTGGAGATCGAGCCGGAAAGTCCGGGACAAGGTATGATCACCGGCATACTGCCACGCAAAAACTACGTGGTGCGCCAGTCGCCGCGACGCAAGCACGATATGCACCTGCTGGCCGCCAACATCGACCAGGCCGCGCTGGTCGTCACCATTGTACAGCCCACCATCAAGCCCGGCTTCATCGATCGTTTCCTGGTCATGATCGAGCGGGACGACATACCCGTGACCATTGTCTTCAACAAAGCGGACCTGTACGATGCAGAAGACCAGGCTAAGCTGCTGGAATTCACGGAGGTCTACGAAAAGATCGGCTATGGTGTACTGGCCACTTCCATACTGGATCAGCGCAGCCTGGATGCTTTCCGAGACATGCTGCAGGGAAAAACTACGCTGCTGAGCGGCCAGTCGGGGGTCGGAAAAAGCAGCCTGGTGAATGCGATCCAGTCCCAGTTCGACCTACGCACCGGTCAGATCAGTAATTACTCCGGCAAAGGCCAGCATACCACGACGTTTGCGGAGATGTTCGAGCTGGATTTCGGCGGTCGCCTCATCGACACGCCGGGCATGAAGACGCTGTCGTTCAACAACAAGGACAAGCATAACCTCGCCCACAGTTTTCGGGAGTTTTTCGCCTTATCTTCCCAGTGCCGTTTCGGTGGAGCCTGCCTGCACCGCAACGAACCCGGCTGCGCGGTGCACGAGGCGCTGCGTCGTGGCGAGGTGAGTGAACTGCGTTTCACCAACTACCTGGGCTTGCTGGAAGATATTGAAGAGCAGAATCACTGGGAGCGCACCAGTTTGTAACGGCGTGCGAAATAAATTCCGCCCTTCCATTATTCCATCTCTTCCGAATCGCCCAGTGGCACCAGTCCGGCGCCGCCCAGCATACCCAGGGCCGTCATGGCCCGTTCACTGGCCAGTTGTTCCGCACTTTTTTTATTGAAATCATCGGCCGTGCCCAGTTTTTTACCGTCCACGAACACGGCGACTTTGAATTTGTCGCGTTTTTCACTTTTGTACTTGGCTACTACCTTGTACTCGATGGCATGGCCGTTTTTCTGGCACCATTCCAGCAGCTGGCTTTTATAATTGTCGTCGAAGCTCTCCAATTCATGAATATCCAGGTATTTGCGCAGCACCCGCTGCACCACGTAGTGCTTGGTTCCATTATAGCCGACTTCGATGTAGACCGCGCCGACCAGCGCCTCCAGCGCATTACCGAGCATGGATTTGGAGAGGCGGGTTTGGTTGTAATTGGCCAGGAAAAGATCGAGGCCCATCTTGTCCGCAATATCGTCGAGGGAGTTGCGCTTGACGATCTTGGAGCGCATTTTCGTGAGGAAGCCCTCGTCACAGTTAGGATACTTCTTAAACAAATACTCTCCGACGATGGTACTCAGCACGGCGTCCCCCAGAAACTCCAGGCGCTCATTATTCGAAATGGCGTAATCGCGGGTGGTGAAGGTGCTTTTGTGGAAAAAAGCCAGTTTGAATAATGGTAAATGCACAGGTGTGAAGCCGATCAGGTGGCGTAACCGGCGGGCCAACTCCTTATCCGGGTGGAGATAATAATTATAAAATCGTCGAATAAAGCGCACAGAATCAATGTTTTGGACCGGTACTCAAATTTTCCGGAAAATGATGGAAGCATTGTGACCGCCGAACCCGAACGTATTGCTCAAGGCTGCTTTCACTGTGCGTTGCTGTGGTTCGTTGAAGGTCAGGTTCAGGCGCGGATCTATGTCCGGGTCATCCGTAAAGTGATTGATGGTGGGTGGTACGAAACCATGCTGCATGCCCAGGATACAGGCGATCGCTTCTACGGAGCCGGCGGCGCCCAGTAAATGGCCCATCATGCTTTTGGTGGAAGAGATGTTCACGGTACGCGCATCATCACCGAATATTTTTTCAATGGCCCGCAATTCGGCCACATCGCCCAACGGCGTGGACGTACCGTGGGTATTAATATAGTCGATATCGCCGGGTCGCAGGCCGGCTTCCTCCAGGGAGATGCGCATCACTTCGATCACCCCGATGCCTTCCGGATGTGGCGCGGTAATATGGTAGGCATCGGCGGTCATGCCACCGCCTACGTATTCAGCGTAAATATGCGCCCCCCGCCGCCGGGCGTGTTCGTATTCTTCCAGCACCAGTGCAGCCCCCCCCTCGCCCAGGACGAAACCATCCCGGTCTTTATCATAGGGCCGCGAAGCAGTCAACGGATCGTCATTGCGCTCGCTCATCGCCTTCATCGAAGTAAAACCACCCACCGCCGTTTTGGAGATGGTGGACTCGGAGCCGCCGGCGACAATGATATCGGCTTTGCCCAAGCGGATATAGTCTGCGGCATTGATGATCGCATGGGACGACGAAGCGCAGGCCGACACGGTCGCGTAGTTGATGCCCATAAAACCGTACTGGATGGAAATCATACCCGCACCCATGTTGCTGATCATCTTGGGGATCAGGAAAGGATTGTGGCGGGG
>JBKJKS010000227.1:0-4827 GCA_046597295.1 Saprospiraceae bacterium | reverse complement strand
GCTTTCCTGTTATTCCAAGGTGCAGGGCGTGACCCTTTTCCTGTCCATGTTTGCGCTGGACTATTTTTATGCGCGACCCCTCAAGGGGAAATTATTCCTGGAAAAAATCCCTTTTTTCGCCCTCTTCCTGATCTTCGGTCTGATCAACGTGCAAACCCTCGCCGCACAGGGCTCTTTTGATGATCAATTGACCGAATTTGACTTCCTGGACCGCATTTTCATCGGAACCTCCTCGTTCTGCGTGTATTTGTACAAGCTGCTCCTGCCTTATCCGATGTCGCCGCTGTACCCGTATCCGAAACCGATGCCCCAGCTGATGAAATTCGGACCGCTGGGCATGCTGGCGGCCATTGCCCTCTTCGTGTGGCTGGTCCGGCGCAAGAACCGGATCGCCGTGTTCGGTACGGCCTTCTTTTTCGTCAACGTTATGTTCCTCCTGCAGTGGAAAGGCGCCGGGCAGGGCTTTCTGGCCGACCGATTCACGTACGTGCCTTACTTCGGCTTCTTTGCCATCGCCGCCTATTATTTCGATCAGTACTATCGCCGGGAAAGTTTGCGGAGCACGCTCCAAATCGGTCTGGGCGTCCTGACCCTGATCTACGGCATCTGGACCGTACGCCAGGTCGGCATCTGGAAGGACGGTGGCACCCTGTGGAGCCACGTCATGAAGCGCGAGCAGAAGACCAATCCGGAACTGTTCAACAGCCGGGGTAAAACTTATTTCGATATGGCGATGTCGGGCAAGTATAAAGACCAGGAGAACGCGCTCGTCCAGAAGGCCATCGAGGATTATAATGCCGGCCTGGCTTTACCCAAGATAAAACCCAAAACGAAGGCCGAAATCCTGATCAATCGCGGGGCGGCACTGGGCTCGCGCGGGCAATTCGCGGAATCACTCCGCAGCCTCGACGAAGGCATTGCGCTGGAACCGACCAACAAAAACGGGTATTTCAACCGCTCCATCGCGCTGTTCAGCCTTTCGCAGACCGAAAAAGGGCAGGAAGTGGCCTATATGAACAAAGCGCTGGCCGACTACCAAAAATACCTGGAGTTCGACCCGAATAATGCAAACGTATGGTACGAGAGCGGCATGATCCAGCGTACGCTCAACAAGAACCAGGAAGCGCTGCAGGCACTCAACCAGGCGATCCGCCTCAATGCCAACTTCGGACTGGCCTACCGCGAACGCGCCCGGGTGCAGGCCCAGTCGGGCAATAAAGCGGCGGCCCAGCAGGACTACCAGCGGGCGCAGCAAATGGGGGTGCCCATGGAGCCCGACGATGCGAAATTGCTGGCGCAGTAGCCCTTATCCGGGTGGCTACTTGATAAAGGCTGTCCCGCAGTGCTCGACAATCCTTTCCTGGACCAGTTTGGGGTTGTCCAGTAAGTCGAAGAAGCCTTCCAGGTACTGGATGGTGTATTTGCGGGAGTCCTTACTGAAGGGGGGAAATTGCTTGCAAAAATCCAGCAGTTCGGCTTTTTTCGTTTTGAAAAGCAGTAGGGTAGCGATCCAGTCGTCGGGCCGGCGGCAAAGCCCCAGGAAATAGCGGGCCGTTACGTTCGGTATATTCAGCCGCTCGGCTGGCAGGGCGTAAGGGGTATGGACAAAACCGGAGTAATCGAAATCGAAGGGCACGGCAGTGAGTAACGTGTCGCCCGGGATGGACAGCGTGAAGAGGTTGTGGCGATTGGTGACGTACCAATCGGTGTTGCCGATCATGAACTCAAACAGGCTGAGCAGGTCGAAATCCCGGGCTTCCAGGCCCTTAGCGCTCATGCGCGCGGATTCTACCACCCGGCCCTGTAATCGCTGGGCGAGTTCCACTTCCGGTTCGACAAAGAAGGCGTACCCTTCCGCCGAGGCGTGTTTCGCGCCCACTTCCTTGAAGTTCATTTTCAGTAGCTGGACCCGTAAGCTATTTTCCGTCAGGATATTATATAGCCGGTAGGCAGCGTACTCGCGCAGGACATACTGTTCGAAACCATGTTCATTTTTGCAAAAGACCACCATCTCCAGCGTCTGGAGCGGCTGCAGCTGATTGGCCGCCAGGAATTCCGGTGGAAACTTCACCTTGATGGGCGGAATGTCGCAAATCTTGCGCCGGGAATGGCCTTTGGGTCTTACTTCGACCGCTATTTCCTGCGATGTGCCGGCTTTATCCACATACCGGAATTTGGCGGGCTGCAGCTTATTCTCCTCTTTCCCGCGCATCAGTTGCGCAAAATCGAACTCTAAAGTGACGGGCAGCACCTCCGGCTGAAAGAAATATTGGAAGACGGTTGGCAGCCGGGCAGAATCGGATAGCGGAGCCGCATTGTTCTGGGCGCGGGCTTTCGGAACGAAAACGCTGAAGAAGAGGAGGAGGAGGGTCAATGGCTTCATCTGGACACCTTGTTTACGACAAAGATAAAGGGTCAGGCCGTAAGAACTTTTCCAACTGATTATTTCATTCGGTCCAATCCTTGACTTTCGGCTAGGCAAATCGCTAAATCTTTCATTTTCAGGCCCTGCGCCAAGTCTTTTCGCTGCAAATAGGCCGGAAATGGGCGAAATTGTTCGGGAAAAAATTTGCACCCATACAAAATGCGCTACTTTTGGCGTTCGCAAACCTTTAAAAAGAAACAATCGGTTTCACTTACTAACAGCACTGATATTTTATGACACTGATCGCCTTCCTGCACGCCTTCTTTTTCCTGCAAACCCCCACTACTGTTCCTGCGGCAGTGAAGCCTGAAGAGGCGCAAAGCCTCCTGGACATTATTTTGGGGAGCAGCACGTCGGGTCTTATTGTGATTCTCATTTTGCTCATGCTTTCCATTGTAGCGGTCTACATCATCATCGAGCGTTATCTGACCCTCAAGCGTGCCGGCCAGGTGGATCACAATTTTATGAACAGCATTCGCGCCAGCGTGGAAAACGGTAACCTCCAGGCGGCCAAAGCCCTTTGCCAGAGTGTGGATGCCCCGATGGCCCGCATGGTGGAAAAAGGACTCGACCGGATCGGCAAGCCGCTCGACGATATTAATAAGTCCATCGAAAACGTGGGCAACCTGGAACTGCTCAAGCTCGAAAAAAACCTGTCGACCCTGGCGTCCATCTCCGGTATTGCACCGATGATCGGGCTGCTGGGTACGGTGATTGGTCTGATCATCGCCTTCCAGGATATGGCCTCGGCCGACGTGATCAAGCCCTCGACGCTGTCCAATGGTATTTACCACGCCCTGACCGCGACCGCAGCCGGCTTGTTCGTATCCATCATCGCGATGGCCGGTTTCAACCTGCTGGTCACCAACCTGGATAAGGTCATTTTCAAAATGGAGAACACCGCCGTACAATTCATGGACCTGCTGCAGGAACCGACCCGATAATATTATGAAGGGATGAAATGATGAAGGGATTATTCGCATCATCTCTTTTATCACCCGGTCGCCCAATCACTTCATCTCTTTATCACTTCATCACTTTATTACTTCATCCCTTTATATAAGTATGGGACTCAAATGAAGAATTCGCGTAAAGCCGGAGTTTAGCCTGGCGGCCATGATTGTCGTCATCTTCCTGTTGCTGATGTTTTTCATGCTCACCTCCAACTTCGTCACCCCCAACGCTTTGAACCTGCAGCTGCCATCGAGCACCTCCAAATCCATGGCCTCGCCGGCGCTGTCGGTATCGGTCAAGGCCGACCACACCTTTTATATTGATACCCGGGGCGTGAATAAGGACAAGCTGGAGCCCGCCCTGCGCGCGCGCATCAACGCCTCCGGCAAAGACCTGGCCAGCACCACGATCACCGTCGCCGCCGATAAGGCCGCTACGGTGGAAGATGTCGTGTTTATTCTGGATATCGCCAACCGGCTGAAAGTGAAAACTATTCTTGCGACCAGCCCCGATCAAAAATAGCGTGGGATTTTCCGCGTTTTAGTGGGCGTAACCGGCTTTTTTAAACGTATGGCCCGCCAGTAATGTACGCCCGGTTGTGTAATTCCGCTCTGCTCCAACATCCTTTGCATAAAGCATTTATACTATGACCGCCACTGTAAAAGAAGAAGAAAACCGCACTAAGGGCGCCATCGTCAGCCTCATATTCCATGCGGCATTGGTGCTGTTGATGGTGATGTATACCTTCAGCAAGAAACCGGAAGCCGTGGCCGTGCCGCCCATCACTATCGAGTGGGGCGGCGGCGGCGACAATGCCGCTGCCGGTCTGCCCGATGAAGGCCAGGGCGACAAGGCGGCACCGCAGGGCCAGCAAATGGAAGATCCCACCATCACCGAGCCGGTGGAAGACCCCGAGCCGGCCCCTTCCAAAGCGACTCCGCCCCCGCCCGCCCCCAGCAAGCCGGCGGCGGCCCCGCCGCAGCAGAACACGCCAACCTCCGCCGACCCGGAGGTAGCCGCCCTGAAAAAAGCCCAGGAGGAGACGCGCCGCAAGCAGGACGAAGCCACTCGCCAGCGCCAGGCGCAGGAGGAATCCAAGCGCGCTGTGGAGGCTGAAAAACAACGGCAGGCGCAGGCTGTAGCCGATCAGAAACGTAAGGACCAGGAAGCAAAGGATAAGAAAAAAGGCCAGTTCGGCGGCACCTTCGGCAAGCCCGGTTCGACCGGCAGCGGCCAGGGCAATACCGGCAAACCCGGCAACCAGGGCATACCCGGCGGCACCGGCGACAATCCCTTTGGCAAAAGTCCCGGCGACGGCGGTGGTACGGGCGGCGGTAGCGGCACCGGTACGGGTGTATCCGTCGGTGGCGGCCTGGGCGGCCGGAAGATCGAAAGGCGCGGCCCGATCAACGATAATTCGCAAAAGGCCGGCAAGGTCGTCATCGAGC
>JBKJKS010000121.1:0-19230 GCA_046597295.1 Saprospiraceae bacterium | reverse complement strand
CGGCAGGTCGTAGTTGATCACGTAGTCCACGTTGGCAATGTCGATGCCCCGCGCACTGACGTCGGTGGCGATCAGTACCCGCAGCTCGCCGGAGCGGAACTGCTCCAGCACCGTCAGCCGGTCGGCCTGCTCCTTATCGCCGTGCAGGGTCTGGCTGGGGATGCCCACGCGTTCCATGGCTTTGGCGACGCGTTCCGCCCGGACCTTGGTCCGCACGAAGACCAGGATCTTGCTGTGCTCGTACTGGTTGAGCAGGCGTTCCAGGAAAAAACGCTTGTCGTCCATGGCCACGAAAATCACCCCGTGCTGGATGTTTTTAGCCACCGGGTCTTTCGGACTGACCTGGATGCGGATGGCGTTGTGCACCAGCGAATAGGCCAGTTTCTTGATCTTTTCATTGATGGTGGCCGAAAAGAACAATGTCTGCCGCTGACGAGGCAGGAATTTGATCAAATCCTCGATGTCCTTGATAAACCCCAGGCCCAGCATGTGGTCGGCCTCGTCCAGGATGAGTATTTCGGTGCGCTCTAAGTGGATGTGGCCCTGACTGACCAGATCGAACATCCGGCCCGGCGTCACCACCAGTATATCCAAACCTTGCTCTAAACGGGCGATCTGCGGACCCTGTTCCACCCCCCCGAACACGCAAAACACCTTGACTTTGGTGTGGCGGGCCAGTCGTTCGAACACGCCGGTGATCTGCAGGGCCAGTTCCCGGGTGGGGGCCATCACCACGCATTTGATGCCGGCCGGCCGGCTGGAGGTCTTGCGGACGTGCAGCATATGCAGCACCGGGATGGCAAAAGCCGCCGTTTTGCCGGTGCCGGTTTGGGCAATGGCCAGCACATCCTCGCCTTTCAGGATGGCCGGAATGGATTTGAATTGTATGTCGGTCGGCTTTTTAAAGCCCAGTTCCTCCAGGTTGCGCTTGATCTCCGGCGCAATGCGGTAGTCCTCGAATTTCATGGTCTGGCCCGTTCTTGAGGCACGAAGGTACGGCGTTGAAAAAAAGGCAAAAGGCAAAAAGGCAAATGAGCAAAAAAAGCGACCGGCAAAGGGCAAGCTTGCAATGGATCCTTTTAGAAACTACCTTTGGTGGCCCGGCATTTTCATACGCTCTCTTCCAAATTACCAAAATCTTCCTCTATGAAAACCTCCAAATTACCACTCTTCCTGCTGCTTTTCTGGCTCGTTGGACCTTCCTCTGCTGTCTTTGGCCAGGAACCGACTCCCTGTTATACGGTGTCGCCCTCCTCTCGCACTTATCCTCCACCTGGCGCCGAAAACGGCAATAGCGATTGTTATCCGGAAGTCATCGGTCCTTTTTACATTAGGATCTACGTGCACATGATCGTAAGGAATGACGATTCCGGAGGGTATGAGGAGTCGATGGTGCGGCAAGCCATCGATCAGATGAAGGCGGATTTCTTGCCGCATAACATCTTTTTTGTATGGGATTATTGCGACATAGACCGCATACCGGATTCCGGGCTCTACAACAACGGTGTATTTTCCCTATTGGCCGGTCCGGATCCCTTTTTCCTGGCGGTTACCAGCCATAATCCGCATGCCGACGGGATAGATATCTATCTTTTGCCCTCTACGCACCCCGTTAATGCTGGCAGGGCATCGGACATGCCCGGAAAAGCATTGGTACTGGGCGGTTCCTTTCCCTTTCCCCCTTATACCAATTATATCCTCTCGCATGTGCTGTCGCACGAGATGGGACACTGCCTTGGGTTGTACCACACTTTTCAACCCTGGGACAATTGTCCGGACGGGGAATATGTTACCAGGGAAGTATGCTGCCGCAATTGCTGCAACTGCGGCGATCTGGTCTGCGATACCAGGGCTTACCCAAACGCCATCTTTTACACGGATTACGAAACCTGCGATTTTGATACACAAGGCGCACTCGATGTCAACGAGGATCCATTTGATCCGGATGAGACGTTGATCATGAATTATATTGCGCCGGGCTGCATGTTAGCGTACACGCCTGGACAAGGCGCCCGCATGCGATATGTCATACAAGCAGAATCTGCTGACGGAATATTGTCTTCCAGCATTGTAGCCGCCACTTACACGGATTTGACGATTACCTCACCCAACGAAACCTGGACGACCACTTATCCAGCCAGTAATGGAAAAGTAAAAATAAACGGAACACTCACCGTTGCGGACGGTGCAATACTGACCATCAACCCCGGCGTGTCGGTCAGCTTCGGCGATTTGAGCAAAATGATCATCAGGCCCAATGGGCGGGTAATCTTGCACGGCACTTTGACCAGTCTGGCCTGCGGGCAAAAGTGGAAGGGGGTGGAAATCTGGGGTAAAGGGAATAACGCCATGCTCAAACAATATTCGCAGTATCCGAATTTGGTCACTGGCGAATGTCATCAGGGGCGACTTGACTGTAAAGCAAGATCCATCATTGAGAATGCAGATATCGGCGCAAAGCTGTGGGGGCCAACAGTCGGCCAATCGGGTGGTCAGATATTTTGCGACCAGGCCACTTTCAGGAATAACCGAATCCATATCGATTTCAAGCTCTTTAATAATTTCTGGCCATATTCCAATCCGCCCCGCCAATTCCAACAGCCCAGGGATTACTTCGCTTCCTTTACAAACTGCACGTTTATAATTAACGACAATTACCCGCACACGCTGGCTTTTCACAGCTTTTTGAAGATGGAGGGGGTCAACGGTGTGTCTATTACCGGAGGTTCATTCAAAAATATGCGCACTGTGTTCGGAGCCACTAATATCGGGGTGTATGGCTACGGCATTCAGGCCGCCTATTCCGGCTTTCGCCTGTCGGGCGCCACTTTTCAGGGGCTGGGCTACGGTATATATGCATTCAGAACGACGTCGCCGACGGTGACCGGCACCAATCGCCCGTATCTGGTGAACTATGCCACGTTCAAACAATGCTATTTAGGCATATACAACAGTTTTGTATCGGGCAGTACCATCATTTTCAATAATTTTCAGCTGGGCGAGGTGCCGGACCTATTGCTGATCGACTCGGACCCTAATCTGAACAAACTCAAGGCGCAGGTAGGCCTTCACTTCGATAATTCTATCGAAGGTTTCGGGTGTGAAGAGAACCGTTTTATCAAATCTTCCAACCAGGTGCCGACCACTTTGGGTGTGGTGTGCCGCAGCACCGGAGACTTCAGCAAATGTATCCGGAAAAACTATTTTACCGGCATCACCATCGGCAATTTGGCCAACGAGACCAACGGCAACGGAAGCCTGGTCCTGCCACGTGGCCTGCTCTACGAGTGCAACCAGAACGCGGATATTCAGGAGTACGACTTCGCCGTGAAAAACGGCAGCATCAGCCGATTGCAGGGAAAACCTATTTTAAACACTACGCCCCCCACTTATTTTGCCGCCGGAAACAAATTTTCCTACCCCGGTTTGCAGGATTTTTACAACGACGGTCCTACCATCGACTACTACTATAATCCGGCGGGCGCGAATGAAAAGCCGCTAACGTATTCCGGATTTAATGGCAAGCCTAAATATGGAGTTCCAAACGGCTGCGCCTCCGGCTATTACTACTGCGCCGACCCACCCTGCACCATTCCAATCCGGCAAGCCAAGGCAGATTTTCTCGACCACGAGGCGGCGTACAACCACCTGGCCGGTACCGGCGGATCAGCTATGTTTGGCCGGCAAATGGCCGCTCACCGTCTGGCGATGGATACGAACGCGGCCATCGTGCTCCGGTATATGCAAGCCGACACCCTGCAATTCGACCAGGATTCCCTCAACCATTGGATCGGCAAACTGGGCACCGTCGGCGGCGACATCTGGCTGGCCGGCAACCGGCTGGCGGCCGGCAACCTGTCGGGAGCCACCTCCATTTTGAACGGCCTGGGCCTCAAGTACAGCCTGGATGCCGAACAAGCCCGCGCCATCAACGACCTTAAAGACCTGTTCAACTGGCTGGACGACAAGGACGAAAACAACCTGGGTACTACAGAGCTGGAATATCTGAAGATTTGCCTGGACAAGGGCAGCTATACCCAGGCTTTTGCCCGGAATATCCTGCGCACCTACGGATACCATTTCACCCCGGAAATAGAGCTCCCAGCGGGCGAGGAGCGCAGCAGCACGCCGTCGGGCGGGTGGAAACCTATCGCTCCCGCCTCCTGCCAGGCATCGCCCAACCCCGCCCGCGATTTGGTTGCCTTTTCATGGAACATTCCCGCAACGGACCAGGCCCGGATTGAGATCTACAACGCCAGCGGTATGCTGCTGCACACCCTACCGGTGTCGGGCGCTTCCGGCCAGGCGCTATGGCGCAACAGCGTGCCGGGGCTTTATTTCTATCGCCTGATGACCATGGGAGGCGTAGTAGCCGCCGGAAAAATTATTTTTAATTAACCCTTATATCCCCCGTGCCGGTCCGCAGCCCTGCTGTGGCCCGGCATTTTTTATTTTTCCCTATCTTTGTCCCCCTTAAACCAGGTTTCATTCATTCACCAATCATACTGTATAAAAAAATGAAAGTAGCCGTCGTCGGCGCCACCGGACTGGTGGGCACGAAAATGCTGGAGGTGCTCGCCGAGCGCCATTTCCCGGTCACCGAACTCCTGCCCGTCGCCTCCGAGCGGTCGGTGGGCAAGGCCATCCGGTTCCGGAATGAAAACTACCTGATCGTGGGCATGGCCTATGCCGTGGCGCAACGGCCCGACGTGGCCATTTTTTCCGCCGGTGGCAGCGTCTCCAAGGAATGGGCGCCGCAGTTCGCCGCCGTCGGCACCGTGGTCATCGACAACAGCAGCGCCTGGCGCATGGATCCGGATACGCCGCTGGTGGTGCCCGAGGTCAATGCCGGTGTGCTCACCGCTGCAGACAAAATCATCGCCAATCCCAATTGCTCCACCATCCAGATGGTGGTGGCCCTCAAGCCTTTGCACGACCGCTACCGGATCAAACGCATCGTGGTCAGCACCTACCAGTCCGTCACCGGTACCGGCGTCAAGGCCGTGGACCAGCTGATGAACGAGCGGCAGGGCAAGGCGGGCGAACGCGCCTACGCGCATCCCATCGATATGAACCTGATCCCGCAGATCGACGTATTCACCGAAAATGGCTATACGAAAGAGGAAATGAAGATGGTCAACGAAACCCGCAAGATCATGGGCGACGACAGCATCCGGGTGACGGCCACCACCGTGCGGGTGCCGGTCATTGGCGCTCACTCCGAAGCGATCAACGTGGAGTTCGAGCACGATTTCGAGTTGGCCGAGGTGCGCAGCCTGCTGGAACATGCCCCCGGCGTAGTGGTGGTGGACAACGTGGCGGAACTGCGTTACCCCATGCCGCTGCTGGCCCACGACAAGGACGATGTGTTCGTCGGCCGCCTGCGCCGCGACGAGAGCCAGGCCAACACCCTCAACCTGTGGGTGGTCTCCGATAATCTGCGCAAAGGAGCGGCCACCAACGCCGTCCAGATTGCCGAATACCTGCTGGAAAAAGGAATTTTGCAGGTAAAACCCGAAAAGTCCGCAGCGGCAGTATAGTTTTGCACTCTTTTCCGCTGAGCGAATACCCAAAAAGTCCTGCTTATTCAAAAAATAGGATTTTTAGCCATCAATTGTTTGGCTTTTACCGTACCGTAAACCTGCACATTTCCATAGTACCGTTAACCGTCCGCAATGAAGAACAAGATAGTCGTTTGGGGAACCAACGCCGAAAATGAGAAAGTCCTGATTGCCCTGGAACTCCAGGCCGAAACCAACCGCGTCCTGCTGTACACTTTTCCGGAAGCCATCGCCGATGAGGAATTTGCCAATGTCATGATGCAGGACTGGCGCAATGGCAAGGAAGTGGTTTTCCCGGAGGGCCATGCCACGCTCGAACGCGAACTGAGCGTGACCGAGAACCTGCTGCCCGACCACCTGAAACTGGAAAAGGGCGATCTCATCCAGCGGGCCCAGACCGAATGGCATTTCACCGTGCTCTCCGCCAAACTCCACACTGCTTACCAGGAAGAACTGGCGGAATTCAAAGAGAAAGTAGGGGCGCTGTCCAGCTATGACGGCAAACTCTGGGACAGCCTGCGCGGTTTCTGGGACAAGGTGCAAAACCAGGCTCGGGAGCGCAACCTCTTCCGCGAGCATGCTGACCAGCTGCGCGATAACATTAATCTGCTGTTCGATGACCTGAAGAAAATGCGGGCGCAGGTGCAGAACGAATTCAACTCGGCATCGGCCGGTGTGTACGAGGAATTCAATAAAGCGCTCGAAGACATCGAGGCCCGCATCGCCGCCGGCGGCGCCAAACTCAACAGCGTGTTCGACGATCTGAAGCAAATGCAACGTCGCTACCGCGATGCCCGCATGAGCAACGAACACCGCAATAAACTATGGAACCGGCTGGACGGCGCTTTCAAAAAAGCCAAAGAACGCAAGTTCGGCCCTTCCGCCAATGAAGGTTCCGTGGGCGAACGCCACGACCGGCGGCTCGGCGGCCTGCTCGATGCCATGCGCCGCATGGAAGACAGCGTCCGCCGCGACGAAGAAGATCTGGTGTTCCAGCGCAAAAAAGTCAACGACAGCGAGGGACAACTCGAATCCCAAATCCGGCAGGCGAAGATCAAAATGATCGAAGAACGCCTGAACTCCAAGCGCGAAAAACTGACCGAGATGAACCAGACCCGCTCCGATGTGGAGCGGCAGGCCAACACCGCCAAGGAAAAAGAAGCCAAACGCGCCGAAAAAGAACAGGAAAAGCAGCAATATGCCGCCGCCAAAGAAGCGGCCAAATCGGAAATCGCCGCCAGCATCCGCTCGAAACCGGCCCCGGTTGCACCCGAACCCGAAGAAAGTCTGCTCGAATCGGTCGGTACGACCATTGGCGACCTACTGCTCGATGCGCTGGATACCGCTAAGGCGACCGCCAGCGTAGTGGCCGACAAGGCCGGCGATGCGTTCGAAGTAGCCAAGGAAAGGGCGGGCGAGGCCTTCGACACCGCTAAGTCAGTGGCCGGCGTGGTCGCCGATAAAGCCGGTGATGCCTATGAAGTGGCCAAAGAAAGGGCCGGCGATGCGCTGGAGACGGCTAAAGCAGTCGCTGGCGTGGTGGCCGAAAAGGCGGAAGACGTGTACGCAGTGGCCAGAGACAAGGCGGATGACGCCATCCTGACGGCCAGAGCGGTCGCCAGCGTCATGGCGGATAAAGCCGGCGATGCGCTCGATAACGCGGAAGATAAAGCGGGCGAGGTGTATGATCAGGCCAGTGCAGTCGTCTCCGGCGCCTACGAGCAATTCAAAGAAAAAATCAGCGATCCTAAGGACGAACCTACGGCTGACGTGGAACGGGAACAAGTCGCTGCAAACCCCATAACGACCATGTCAACCGCTGAATCAACCGTTACTGCCATGCTGGAAGAGCCGCCCGGCGACGAAACCCCCACGGAGGCGCCCCCTGCACCCATGGAAGATCCCAAAGCGGAACCCGTTTTCCCGGACGAAGCCCCTTCCAACCACCCCGTGACCGAAGTGGACGAACCCCGGGACGAGCCGGTGCGCGACGTGGAAGAGCCGCCGGCCAATCCGGTCGGCGAACCGTTGCCGGGTTCGCCGGTCACCGAACCGAAAGAAATGGCCGGTACCGCCAATAAGGATAAGGAGCCCACCGATGCCTGATCACCCGGCACAGTCGTCCATTCCTGCATGGATGAAGAAAGTACCGCCCGCCGTAGTCGAACGCTGCGCCGGGCGGTTACTCTTTTATTAGGCGTTGCGCATTGACAATCAGGATGTTGTGAAATCAACCCACGAATTTATTCGTGGGTACCACCATACTTAACCTTTTGACCAACCGATTTATCGGTTTAGGGCAAGTCAAACCAAAAACCGATAAATCGGTTGGACCTGACCGTTTTTGACGCATAGCCCACGAATGAATTCGTGGGTTGAAAATCACAAGCGCCTGATTATTAACAAGCAACAAGTCCATTTATTTCCGCTCCCCCTCCTCCTCTTCCAGGTGAAACCGGTGGAACACCCGGTGCACCACCGGCGCCAGCACGATGCTGATCGTGGTAATGAATACCACGCCGCTCACCAGCGCGTACAGGGAAGCAAACCATTTTCCCGTGTTGGTCGGTATGGAACTGGTGGGGCCCATGCCCGACAGGATCATCGAAGCATTGAGCAGGCTGTCTATCCACGAAAAGCCGCAGGTGGCGTGGTAGCCCAGGACGCCGATGCTGAGGAAAATCACCAGGATGAACAGACCGGTCAGCACATTGGTCAGCAGACGGTGGCGAAATTTTTGCGGCGACAGCAGGGGCTGGTGCTTCGATTCAAAATGCAGAAGAGGGCGCATAGCGTGGTGGGGCAGGGGTGGAGCAAATTGGTGAGATTTTTGTTCCTTTGTGGCTGCTTATAATCGTTCCTGCCGACGCGAAAATACTTGGAAAGCCCGGAATGGGCCTGGAAAGTTGCTTTTCCATACAAAACCAGCCAATTGCGTCATGCCCAGCGTCAAGTCCGTCAGCGTTGCTCCGTCCAGTCCGGCCTATTTGCGCCGGCTGTGCGCCCATTTGCAGCGCAGCATTTTTACCGATTTTGATCAGGCCCGGGCGGCGCTCACCGAACTGGCCGCGGCCATGCATCCCGGCCTGCCCTTCGATATCCGGCTGGCGTATCACCGCTCGGCCGCATTTCTGGAAAATCAGTGGCAGCGCTGGGAACCCGCCCTGGGCCATGCCCGGCAGGCCATCGCCATTCTGGAAAACCTGGCCGATGCGTCGGCCCTGGCCGAAATGTGGGCCGATGCGAGCGCCGTCCAAGTAAATCAACGCGCCTGGAGCGCCGCGCAGGAGAGCCTCGACCGGGCGCACCACTACCTCGATTCGTCCAGTCCGCCGCGTGTGCGCGCCAACGTAACCTGCCGCGAAGGCTTCCTGCACCTGCACCTGGGCAATCTGAACCAGGCCCTGGCCTGTTTCCAGGAAGCCGAAAAGGACTTGATGGGGCTTGATGCCTCCGCGGAACGGAAGGATTTTTACCTGCTCACCCTCGTCCTCAGCGGGCTGGGCACCCTTTACGAGCGGCTGGGCGATAAAGAAAAAAGCCTCGATGCCTTTCGCCGGGTGCTGCCCATTGCCGAGGAACATCGCCTGCGCCCGCGCCTGCCCTGGCACTTTCTGCATACCGGCCGGGTCGCCCTGGCGCTGGACAACGTGCCACAGGCCCGTGAACACTTCGAGCATGCCCTGCAATTTGCCGGTGAAGGCGAAGAAGAGGTGAAGACCCACGCCCTGGGCAACCTGGGCATTCTGGCCTTTCTGGCCGATCGCCCCGACGAAGCCTTTAGCCTGTTCGCGCAGGCGGCGGCCCAGTACGAGCATCCGGATAGTGAAGATGATTTTACCAATTTATCCAAAATAGAAAGCTGGCGGGCCGGCGCCCTGCTACGCAAAGGGGACCGGGAACAAGTGCAACACCACCTGGAAAAAGCCTATGAGTACGGCGGAAAAGGCCGGGATATTCACCATTTGGGCCAGATTTGTGTCAATCTGGCCGCCATGTACGCCCAGGACGGCCGCTACGAACGCGCCTATTTTTACCAGCAGCGCGCAACCGATCTTACCACCGAACACTACGAACAGCTCCGCGACCGCGACCGCGAAGAATTGGAAGCCCGCCACCTCATCGAGCGCAGCCGCCAGGATGCCCAGATGGCCCGGCTGCGCGTCGCCGGCCTGCAGCTGCGGGCGTTGCGGGCGCAAATGAATCCGCACTTCATGTTCAATGCCCTGAACGCCATTCAGGGCCTGGTCACCTCCGGGCGCAACAACGAGGCGGAAAGCTACATCGCCAAGTTTGCCAAAATGATGCGCCAGACCCTCGAATATTCCGACCTGGAGGTCGTGCCGCTGGAGCAGGAGATCGAATTTCTGGACCGCTACCTGGACATCAACCGAAAACTGCGCTTTCGCGACCAGCTGGACTACCAGATTATCGTGCAGCCGGAATTGGAGCGCCTGGACATTTACTTGCCCACCATGATCCTGCAGCCGTTCGTGGAGAACGCCGTCGAACATGGGCTGCGGCCGCGCAAGTCGGGCAAGTTGCGCATCGAATTCAGCCTGGGGGAACAGCCGGACACCCTCCGCTGTATGATCGAGGATGACGGGCTGGGCTACCTGGCCGGGCGCGCCAAGCAGTCCGATCAGATGGCTTTCCAAAAACACCGCTCCCGGGGCATGGACATCACCCACGAGCGGCTGGCTTTGCTGCATCAGCTGCAGCGCAAACAGGAAGGCCAATTCGTGACCATTACCGATCTGGGCGAGCAGAGTGGCGGCGCCCGCACCGGCACCCGCGTGGAAGTCATTTTGCCGATCATGGAGGAAGAAGGATTGTAAACCTTGGGCCGGTAGAATTAACAATTTTTTTACCTGCCAGCCCGGCCAGAGTGGTGGTTCCCCGTATTTTTACCCCGTCTTTCTTTCGGAAACCAAACTTTTTCCTGCATGGCTTTTGCCTTTATTGCCGATTTGCCCACTTCCGCCGCCATTTTGCTGGTCATCAGCCTGATCGCCATTTGCCTGTTCGAGGCCATCAATGGTTTTCATGATACCGCCAATGCCGTGGCCACTGTCATTTATACCAAAACCCTGCGGCCCAATGTGGCCGTGGTCTGGTCGGGCATTATGAATTTCCTGGGGGTCTTTTTCGGCGGCGTGGTGATGGCCTGGATACTCGGATTTTTCGGTTCCGGCGGCGATTCACACGGCGGCATTGCCGTGGCGATGGGCATCGTAAAACTGATGCCACTCAACGAAATGATGGCCAGCAGCCTCAGCGAGACCATTTCTCTGGTGCTGGCGGTCCTGTTCGCGGCCATTGCCTGGAACCTCGGCACCTGGTACTACGGCATTCCCTGTTCCAGTTCGCATACGCTCATCGGCGCCTTGCTGGGGGCCGGTTTCGCCTTTTCCACCGTCCAGATCGGCGCAAAAGTAAACTGGACCAAGGCCGGCGAAATTGGCAGCTCCCTGCTCATTTCGCCCCTTTTCGGTTTCAGTCTGGCCATCGTCCTGATGTATTTGTTGCGCATTTTTGTCAAAAACAAGCGTATTTTCAATGAACCGGATCCCAAGAAACCGCCGCCGTTCTGGATCCGGGCCGTGCTGGTGCTGACCTGCACGCTGGTCAGTTTCTTCCACGGTTCCAATGACGGACAAAAAGGCGTGGGCCTGCTGCTGGTCGTCATGATGGCTTTCCTGCCCACCCAGTACGCCCTGGACAACCGTGTGAGCCCCGCCCAATTGAAAGACGCGGCCGGCCAAATCGAACGGGCTTTGCTGCAGGAAGCGGCCACGGCGCCGAATGCAGGCACTTTGCAGGCTTTCGCCCAGGAAGCCCGCAACCTCACCATTACGCTGGACACCTTGAATTCCCAAAGCAAAACAGCGCTGCTGGAACTGCGTAAAGCCATTCAGAAGCTGAACGGCGGTCTGAAAGGCGCCATCGCCGGGGGCGTTATCGCCGAAAAAGCGACCAAAGACACGGTGCGCAGCCAGGTCAAGCGTCTGGCCAGCGCCTACGAGTTCGCGCCCACCTGGATGATCGCGTTGATTTCCATTTGCCTGGGCATCGGGACCATGATCGGCTGGAAGCGGATTGTGGTCACCATTGGCGAGAAGATCGGCAAGTCACACCTGACCTACGCCCAGGGCGCCAGCGCCGAACTCTGCGCCGCCGCCACCATCGGCGTCAGCACCGGTCTGGGACTGCCGGTCAGCACCACCCACGTCCTGTCGTCGGGCATTGCCGGCACCATGGTGGCCAAGGGCGGGATCAAAAATTTGCAGAAAGGCACGATCAAGAGCATTGCATTGGCCTGGCTGCTGACCTTGCCAGTAAGTTTTGGCCTGGCTTTCATCCTGTTTTTCGTGTTGCGGGTGATCATTTAAGCCGAAACGTCTTGATACACAACGATCTAAACATTGGCATTGTCGGTGCGGGCGGATTCGCCGGTTTTGCCGCCAAAGCATTTCTGCAAATACCGGGCGTGCGGATTATAGCCGTGATGGATGTGCACGAACCGTCCGCTACCCAACTGGCAAATGATGTGCAGGCGGAAGTATACAGTGATTACATCTCCTTCCTGGCCGATGCCCGGATCGACCTGGTGTACATCGCTACCCCGCCATACCTGCATTACCTACAGTCCAGGCAGGCCCTGGAAGCCGGCAAACACGTGATTTGCGAAAAACCGGCGGCTTTGCGGACCAGCGAGGCCGAAGTGCTGGCCGCCTACGCCCAGGCCCGTCAGCTGCTGTATGTCGTCAATCTGATGCAGCGCTACAACCCCCTGTACGCCTTCGTGCAAACCCTCATCCGGGAAAAGTGGCTGGGCGATTTTGTGCACGGATTCTTTGAGAATTACGCCAGCGATGAAAAACTGCTGCCGGCGCACTGGTTTTGGGATATGGAGAAAAGCGGCGGTATTTTCATCGAGCACGGTGTCCACTTCTTCGATATGTTCGAAGGCTGGCTGGGCGCCGGGCAGTTGCTGCATGCCCTGCAAATACAGCGTCCGGACGTGGCCGGCCAGGTCATCGACCGCGTCCAGGCCACGGTACTGTACCCGCAGGGACCGGTCAATTTCTACCACGGCTTCAACCAGCCCAAGGTGCTGGACCGCCAGGAAATGCGCCTCCAATTCGACCGGGGCGACATCACCCTGTACGAGTGGGTGCCGGTGAAAATCCGTCTGCACGGTTTGCTCCAAACGGCACATTTGGAGCAACTCCGGCAAATTTTCCCCGATGGAAAAATGGTGTTTCATGGCGAAACGCCTTCGTCCCCGGCGGTCGTGCGGGGCAAATTCCAGGATATTGCCTACGATGCGCTGATCACTTTCGAAGCCGGCGATGGCGCGGCGAAAATGGATCGTTACGCGCAATTGGTGATTTCCATGCTCCGGGACCAATGGGACTGGATACGCGACCCGGCCCACCGGCGCATGATCGATGCCCGCAATGCCGTTGCCTCCCTGCGCCTGGCGGAACAGGCAACGACGGAAGCAGCGCATTTTTAAGTCCCTTCATTTGCATTTTGGCTGATGTGCGACGCTCGAAGTGGCCTCGTTGCTGTACGTTTGTAGTTAGTGAAACCACCCATACCCCAGCCGGGCCAACATCATTTCCCATTTATGCGCCGATTCCTGACCATATTTTTCATGCTCTGCTACAGCGGGCAGCTGCTTTCCCAATCCCCGGTCGATATTACCGTTCCCCTCCAGGTCGCTGCCGGACTCAACCCACCCGCCGTCCTGGTCGGCTGGCCCAATCCGGCGACGTCTGATCTGCAACTGCGCAAACGTGCCAAGGGGCAGCCGGGCAACGCCTGGACCGTCGTGCTGGAGGAAAGCGCCACCCTCCGCAACGGATATTACGATACGCTGGTCTCGGCCGGTCTTAGTTACGAATATGCGCTGGTCCGCAAAACGGGGCCGCTGCAGGCCTATGGCTACGCCTACGCCGCCGTCGCCGCGCCGGTGGTCGATGCCCGGGGGAAGATCCTGGTGTTTATCGACTCGCTGAGTGCCGATCAGCTGGGCGCTGATCTCATCAATTATAAAAATGACCTAAGGGGGGAGGGCTGGCAGCCCGTACCGTTCAAGACGGGCAATAGCACGACGGTACAATGGGTGAAAAACCAGATCCTTGCTGCCCATCAGGCCGATCCCGGTCAGGTGAAAGCCATCCTGCTGATCGGCAACGTACCGGTGCCCTATTCCGGTAGTATTGCCTGGGATCTCAAAGCCGACCACGCGGGCGCCTGGCCCTGCGACGCTTACTATGGCGACCTCGATGGCAGCTGGACGGATCAGACGGTGAACCTTCCCAATACCGCCCGCCCCGCCAACCGCAATGTGCCGGGCGACGGCAAATTCGATCAGAACATTTTACCATCGGCGGTGGAACTGCCCGTGGGGCGGCTCGATTTCCGGCACCTGTCGCCCGCTTTATTCGGCCTGCCGCCGGTGGAATTGCTGCGCCGGTATTTGCTCAAGAACCACCGCTGGCGAACGGGACAGTTCGAAGTACCCAACCGGGCACTGGTGGACGACCACCTGGGCTGGTCGGGTGGAGAGGCCTTTGCCGCCGACGGATTCCGCAACGCCTATCCGTTGACGGGCCCGAACGACGTGGTGGCCGGTGATTTTTTAAATGCCACCAATCCGGAGCGCTACCTGTTGGGTTTCGGCGCCGGTACGGCCGGCACTTACAGCAGCGCCGGCGGCATCGGGTCGGCGGCAGATTTTGCTACGGATACGATCAATGTGGTCGTTGCCAACCTGTTCGGCGACTATTTCGGCGACTGGGACTATGAGATCAATCCCCTGCTGCCGGCCTTGCTGGCCTCCAAAGGCAGCGTGCTGGCCTGTGGCTGGGCCGGCCGGCCGCACTGGTTGCTGCAAGGACTGGCCGTTGGTGAGACGATGGGTTATTGCCTGCGGGAAACCCAGAATGCGCAGTACAACGACGCTTACGGACACTTCAATGCGGAAAGTAGCGTACCCATTGCCCTGCTGGGCGATCCGACGCTGCGGGCTAAGATAGTCAAGCCGGCGATCAACCTGACCGCGGTGTCGAACTGTACGCGGGTGAATTTGCACTGGACGGCTTCTCCGGATCCCGACGTGCTGGGTTACCTGGTCTACCGGGCCTATAACCTGGATGGCCCCTACACCCGGCTGACGCCGGATGGCATTACGGGTACGGACTGGAGCGACATGAGTGCGGTGGCGGATACCTTATTCTACTCCGTGCGGGCCATGAAATGGGAAACCGTGCCGGGTGGGGGCAACTTTTTTAATTCCAGCACGGGGGTACTCCAAAAGGTGGTCTTTGTGCCGGGCACGGCGCCCACCGTCATCGGCCTGGGTGGAACATTAAATTGCCAGGAGACGTCGCTCATCCTGGGCGCCAATTTTCAGCCGCCGACCTCCTCTTACCAATGGTACCGACCGGACGGAACGCCGCTGCCCGGTTTCACGGCTACCGAAGGCGGGGAATACACGGTGGTGGCTACGGCGCCCAACGGTTGTACGGCTGCGGCTACCGCGACGGTGTTTGTCGATACCCTGCTGCCACAGGTCAACCTGCCCGCTGTGCTCACGCTTAATTGCGGGAACCCGACGGCTTTTTATACCGTGCCGGCTGCTTCCGGCGACATACAGTTCACCTGGAACGGCGTAACCGTGGTAGTGGGCGAAGTCATTGACCTATCGACTTCCGGTGTGTTCCGGGTTTCCTCCGCCGGCAACGGATGTGCAAAAAATTATCCGGTGCAGGTGATGCAGGATTTTACTGCCCCCGGCGCAGTGGCCACCAGTGATGGGAACGCCCTGGACTGTACCCATTCTTTGGTTCAACTGTTCGGCAGTGCGGGTGCTTCCGGTGTACAATACGCCTGGACGATAAACGGCGAAGTGTCACTTACCCAGAATCCTGTCGTCATCCTCCCGGGCGAATACTGCCTGACCGTCACTGCACCCAACGGCTGTAGCTCCACGGACTGCGTCAGCGTGACGGCGACCGGCGAAGCGGTCACGCTACAGATCGGATCCAGCAGCGGCGCCTGCAACGATGGTAGCAGCATTATGCTGCAGGCTCTTACCACCGGCGGCACTGCGCCTTTTCAGTACAACTGGTCGAATGGGGAAACCACCGCGACCATCACTTTAACCCCGGGTTTCTCCGGCACGCTCGGCTTGACGGTGCAGGACGCGCACGGCTGTATCGGCACGGCGACTTATTCCATCGCCGCAGCCCTTGAAATAATAGCCTTGAAAACCAATGCCAGTGCCGGCGGCGCTGCCGATGGCAGCATTGACCTGATTGTAACGGGCGGCGTCTCCCCGTATTCCTACCAATGGAGCAATGGCAGCACCACGGAAGACATCACCGGTTTAGTGAGTGGCACTTATAGTGTTACTGCCACGGACGCCGCCGGCTGTTCGCGTATGCTGACCGTGTCGCTCCTGACCGTGGGTACCGATGCGCTGGCTTTGGAATATGGCCTGCGCATCGCGCCCAATCCGGCCGGGGAGGCCGTCGGCGTTTATTTCCGGGACCAGGCAACGGCCACGATCACCCTGACGGACCTGGCCGGACGCACCATCGCCACCCGGACGGGCAAAGCATCGGCTTTTTTCTTCGATACGACTCCTTTAAGCAGCGGGTTATACCTGCTGTGGGTGGAACTGCCGACTGGCCGAATGGGGTATAGACTGGTGGTAGGGCACTGACGAAGGGGTGTTTAAAAGGGCGTTAAAAACAGATAGACTTGCTGCGCATTGACAATCACGATGTTGTGAAATCAACCCGCGAATTTATTCGTGGGTACCACCATACTTAACCTTTTGCCCAACCGATTTATCGGTTTAGGCGTAGTCAATATCTTAGGCTATTAACCTGCTAAGTTCCACTAAACCAGAACATTTATATCATCCACACATGAAACGAACCGTACTCTGCATTTTGTTGCTCTGCGCTTTTCTCAGTGCCACTGCCCAGGAAAAGAAACCCATGACCCATGAAGACCTTTGGCTGCTGAAACGGGTCGGGGCGCCGGCGGTCAGTCCGGATGGCCAATGGGTGGTGTTTGGCGTAGCCGAACCATCCTACGAAGAAAAGGAGCAGGTCAACGATCTGTGGATGGTACCGACCGATGGGAGCGCAGCGCCACGCAAAATAACCGCCGGAAAAGCTGCCGAGAGCGGCTATGCCTGGAGTCCGGACGGCAGGCACCTGGCTTTTGCCGCCAAACGGGACGGCGAAGAAGAAGCGCAGATCTATTTGCTGAACGTCCGGGAAGGCGGCGAAGCCCAGCGACTCACCAACCTGTCCACTGGCGCGGCGGCACCGAAGTGGAGTCCCGATGGGAAAATGCTCCTGTTCACCAGCCAGGTGTTCTCGCAGGTGTACGTGGACTCGTTGAATAAGAAAATGAACGAGGAAAAGAAAAAACTCAAGTATAAGGCCCGGGTGTACACCAGCTTTCCTATTCGCAGCTGGGATAAATGGCTGGACGAAAAACAAACCCACGCTTTTGTGCAGGCGGTGGAACCGGAGAGTAAAGCCCGGGACATTTTCACCGACGTGGCCATCAGCAAACTGGACGGATTCAGTTTTTCCGGCGCCAGCTGGAGCAGCGATAGCCGGGACATCGTTTTTGCCGCCAGTGTGGACGCGAATACGGCCGCCTACCAGTCGCCCGCCACCCACTTGTATCGTGTGCCCGCCAGCGGCGGCGATGCCGCACAGTTGACCAATGATAAAAACGACTATGGCCAGCCACTGCTCACGCCGGACGGAAAATACCTGCTCTGCCAGCTCAGCGGGAACAACGACCAGAAGATCTACCGGCTGGGCCGGCTGGCGCGTTTCGACTGGCCGTCCATGCAGGATAAAGTGTTGCTCAGTACCAAAATCGACCGGCCCATCAACAACTTTGTCGTGCAGGGCGGGCAATTGTACCTCAGTGTGGAGGACCAGGGACGCGACCAGGTATACACCATGCCGCTCAGCGGTGGGGAGCCGAAGTTAGTCACCACCGGGCCTTCCGGTTGCTACACGAACCTCCATGCGGCTGCGCAGGGCCAGCCAATGCTGGTGGCCAACTACGAAAGCCCGGTCATGCCGGCAGAGGTGGTGCGCTTGCAGGCCGACGGCAGTCACACCCTGCTCACCCGATTCAATATGGACAAACTCAGCAAACTCGATATGCCCCCCGTGGAAACCGTATGGTTCACCAGCAGCCGGGGCAAGCAGATCCGCAGCCTGCTGGTGCGCCCGGCCGGTTTCGATCCGGCCAAAAAATATCCGCTCTTCGTGGTGATGCACGGCGGACCGGCCTCTTCGGCCAAGGAAAACTGGAGCTATCGCTGGAACTATCACCTGCTGGCCCAGCCGGGCTACGTGCTGTTGTTTACCGATTATACGGGTTCCACCGGCTACGGCGAAAAATTTGCGCAGGACATTCAGTATGATCCCCTCAAAGGGCCGGCCCAGGAGATCAACGAGGCCGCGGCGGATGCGATCAAACGCTTTGCCTTCATCGATGCGACCCGGCAGGCTGCCGGCGGCGCCAGCTACGGCGGTCACCTGGCCAATTGGTTGCAGGCGTCCACCACGCATTACAAGTGTCTGATCAGCCACGCCGGCATGGTCAACTCCATTTCGCAGTGGGGCACCAGCGATAATATTTATGAGCGGGAAGTCATGAACGGCGGCGCTCCCTGGACGCTGACCAAAACCTGGAAAGAACAGAATCCGCAGCTGTATGCGGCCAATTTTAAAACGCCCATGCTGGTGACGGTGGGCGAACTGGATTACCGGGTACCCCTGAACAACTCCATCGAGAACTGGCATATTCTGCAGCGGCAACGGGTGCCCAGCAAGCTGATCGTTTTCCCGGACGAAAACCACTGGATTCTAAAGGCGGAGAACAGCCGGTTCTTTTATAAAGAAGTCCATGCCTGGTTGAACCAGTATTTGTCCGGGGTCGATAAGGGTTGATAATCAGCACTTTGAATGAGCAGCATGCTCCTTATTTCCGCCGCATAATTACCGCTTGCGGGTAACGTTGCAGCACAAAGAACGAGTCTTCGAGTTTGGGCTGTAATTTTTCTTCCACTAAAATCAGCTCGAAAGATCTGGACCGTACCCAGGCCAGGTCATCGTGGCTGGCATTGTACGCGACCACCCCGATGTTGTGCAGCGCACGGGTTTGCTGATAAAACATGGTCGTCGAGTAAAACAGCCAGCCCACGCCGTAATTTACCGGATGCATCGCGTCGCCCTGTTGGTTGGCAAAGATCACCGCCGCTTTGGTGCTTTCATCGTACTGCCATTCCAGGGCGTAGCGCAGGTTGGCCTGGCAGCCAAAATTGAGGACCAGCCCGCTACAGACCATCAGCCACACCCATCGCGCCCTTGGAAATCGTTCATTTAAGTCTATTAAAAATAAAACGACCACGGCGGACAGGAGCGGATAGAACAGCACCGCCGTTCGCCCAATCAGGTAATTGGCGCCCAGCAAATAGTGCTGCCCCATGGTGGTCAGCATGGTCAGCAGCGTCAGCAGCGACGCGTAGAACAGGGCAGGAGTGGACTGCCAGCCGGCGGATTTGTAACGCCTGAAAATGGCGTACCCCAGCCCGGCAAACAGCGTC
>JBKJKS010000081.1:0-3436 GCA_046597295.1 Saprospiraceae bacterium | reverse complement strand
CGCCTGGAAAAATATGGATATACTGGGCGGTAACCTCATGTTTTTATCGGGATTCCACGGGTTGGTCACGGCGCCGCTTTTGTCCTCCCAGGCGCGCAAGACAAGCGACAGGATCGTGTGGGTCGTGTTCGGAGCCGGATTTATCCTGGCAGTGATTCCTAATGAGAAAACCTATTACATCCGGCAGCCGAAGGGCAAAAAGAAGACACTGTGGCGGCTGAAAATACCTTGTGTTTAATTTGGCGTAATAATAATAAATTCTATATTTGCTATATATAACCAGACTCCATGATGAAAACTAAACTCCTTGCCAAATTGCATCACTTCCAAACAGACACTTTCCCGGAGATAAATGAAGGGGGCTTCTCTGTGCCAACGGATTTGAAAACTACCCCCACCCTCCAACTCGGCAGCGAAGACAAGATCTGGCTGGCAACCCTGGAAACAGTGGTACTGCTCAAAATGGGCCATTTCAAGCTCAGTACCACTATGCTGGCCCACCAAATGGCCACCAGTCGCCCCACTTTTTTTCGACGAGTAAAACGTCTCACCGGCCTCACGCCCCAACAATACATAGCAGAGCTACGCTTTTGCACAGCCCGGGACTGGCTCGAAACCCGCCGTTATTCCATGGTAAAAACCGTGGCGATTTCCGCGGGTTTTCGCGATGTGGAACATTTTTCCAAACAATTTTGCATACGGTTTGGTAAGCGACCCTCGCACTGTCTGGCATGAAGTGTGTTCCCATATTTCTTTTGTTAATGATACGCTCGTCTGGGTAAGTCGATTCCCTTATCTGGGTCAGGGTCAGCGTATCTTTGTCTAGTAATTCGGCAAAGCCTGAATTTTATTTCGTCATTTCAACTATTCTCCAAACCTTTTAAAAAGCCTTGCTTGTGAGAAACTACATTCTGATCGCACTCGCTACCCTGTTCATCATCGCTGGATGTTCCAAAGACGGTATGCAATCCAACCAGACACTGGAAAACCTGCCGGTTGATTCCCGGAGTGGCCAAGTGATCATCTGCCACAAAACCGGAAACGGACAGTACAAGCCCATCACTATAAATCAGAACGCCGTAGCCGACCACCTGGCCCATGGCGACTATCTGCCTGATGCCGACGGCGACGGCTACACTGCCATTGGCGCCTGCACGGGCAGCATGAACGACTGCAACGACAACAACGCTGACGTTCACCCCGGAGCGGAAGAGGTGTGCGGCAACCAAATCGACGATAACTGTAACGGGGAAACTGACGAAGAGTGCTGCACCGTCCCTTTTTTCGATGAGGAACTCCTGAACAGCGGAGCGCCCTTTGCTTATTACTTTGATTCGGCGGTTGAAAATTGTGTGCCCTGGGAAGAGTCGGTGTACATCTCCTCATTTCCACCACACTTCTACTATGCACTTGCCTACAACTATTTTGGAACCAAATATGTAGGGTTCGCAATACCAACAGAATCAGGACCAGTATTTTACTCGGCCTATGTGGGTGTAGACATAACCGAGGCGGACTATGCTTGTACCAAAGAACTCTTGAGGGCGGTTATTGCGGCCCACCCAGAGACACCTAACTATTGCGATTTTTTCGGCCTGAAGAATGGCGACGGCCCCAGCGCTATGGCTCGTCCGGAAAACCAATTGAAGAATCTTATACCGGAGAATCTTCTAAAACATCTGAAAAAACAATAGGTCTATTACCGCCACATAGGGGGATAATGCCCCTGCTGCCGGCCTCCGGAGCGCTAGTCGCTCCGGAGGCCGTTTTTAGCCTCGTCAGATGTTCCTCCGCTCGGCCCGCTGTACCAAATATGTTTGAATTAAGAACCAGTAGTGCTGGTGGTCCTATTTAGTGAGTGATAATCCTTTCCTACTTTCAATCACTTTGGGTTGGTCATGCAGAGCCGTAGGCGTGGCATCTGAGGCCGAAGGCCGTCTAATAAGGAATAGGGAACGGCCCCAGGCTACGCCCTCAGATGCCACGCCTTACGGCTCTGCATGACACAATCACTCAAAATGTGACACTACCCCACTAGTGCTTTCAAGTCTAGCGCAAGCGTGACCTAAAAGAATTGCCTCAAGGCGGTTTGCAACCGCCAGGCCCGGTAGGGCTATCATACCCGATAGTAACTACTTGGTAACGGTGGTTTTCTTAATCGGCCATGCGTTCGTTGCCGCCGGTGACGTTGGCGTATTTAATTTTTAAGCCTCGCCAGAATTTGTCTCCCTTATCAATCCTCTTTATGAAACTGTTCCGTTATTTCCTTAACAATGATTCCAAACTTCCGGATAACACTGCGGATAATCAGCGTTTTGCCATCAGGCATAAGGTACATGTACTGGGTCATATTAACGTGCTGCACGAATCCTTTGTCTGCAATCTTCATACGATAGCGCCAGGCAAAGTAATTACCGTATAATTCTCCGCGGGCAATGCCGGCGATATCACTACCAGTAGCTTCCACATGATGTGCATCGGTAAGTTTTAATTTAAAACTGCGGTGATTTTGCTTTCCCTTTTCCGGATACAGATCCTGTTCCATGCTTAAAATGCCATTGGCATATACCCCCGTAGTGGTCGTGGTAATACGTTCAGAAGGCTTACCACTACGGGCTTCCAGCACGCCAGTGGAATGCGTATGGCCGCCGAAAAATTTTACCGGGTCGAGAATCGGGGTACTGCTGCTGAAATTTTCAGGTTTTAAAGTGGAGCAGCTGGCTAAAACAAAAAGGATCAAAGAGGCTGCGATACAGTTGTTTTTCATGAGGGCCATTAAAAAATAATCGTGCCACCCATTAACTTACTTGGCTGAAACTATGTAATATACGCATCCAGGCCCACCCACTATCCGGCAATCTTTTCCGACGGCAGAAAAAAATACTTTCAAAAAAATTTGCGAAACCGAATAGTTGCGCATACATTTGCAACCGATTGGCTTCACAATTTAAAAGACCATAAACATGAGAAAAATAATCGTCTTATCAATGATCACCCTGGATGGCGTAATGCAGGCACCTGGCGGACCCGAAGAAGATCCATCAGGTGGTTTCAACTATGGCGGCTGGACCGAACCTTATGGGGATGAAGCTTATGATAAGGCCGTGCAAAAAGAGCTGCAACCGGCAGCGTATCTTTTGGGCAGAAAAACATTTGATATCTGGGAAAATTACTGGCCTGCACATGCGGACTTTTGGCCGGGGATCAATGATGGTACCAAATACGTGCTGTCCAGGACAAGGGAAAAGTCAGATTGGAAAAACACGGTTTTCTTCAATAGCCTGGCAGATATCGAAAAGATCAAAAATTCAGCAGGTTCTGACCTTCAGGTATGGGGAAGTAGTGAACTCATTCAACTGCTTCTCAAGAACGACCTGGTGGATGAACTATGGCTCATGATTCACCCGTTGACTCTTGGCAAAGGAAAAAAGTTATT
>JBKJKS010000635.1:0-22513 GCA_046597295.1 Saprospiraceae bacterium | reverse complement strand
CTCTGCGCGCCGGGACCAAAGTATTCCACGATCGCCCCCGTACCGCCTTTCACGGTCAGGATGCCGGCTACTTTCAGGATGACATCTTTCGGTGCGCTCCAGCCCCGCAACTTGCCGGTCAGGTGTACGCCGATCAGTTTGGGCATTTGCAGCTCCCAGGCCATTCCGCTCATCGCGTCCACCGCATCCGCGCCGCCGACGCCGATGGCGACCATGCCGAGTCCGCCCGCATTCACGGTATGGGAGTCGGTGCCGATCATCAGGCCGCCCGGGAAAGCGTAGTTTTCCAGCAGGATCTGGTGAATAATACCGGATCCCGGTTTCCAGAAACCGATGCCGTATTTCTGACTGACGGTGCTCAAAAAATCAAAGACCTCTTTATTCTTGCTGAGGGAGGCGACCATGTCCTTATCCGCGCCCGCTTCGGCGACGATGAGGTGATCGCAGTGCACGGTGCTCGGCACGGCTACTTTTTTGCGGCCGCAGGTCATAAATTGCAGCAGCGCCATTTGGGCAGTCGCATCCTGCATCGCCACCCGGTCCACTTGGAAGAACACGTAGTCGGAGCCGCGCTGATATTCCTGCAGGGGATTATCCGGATGCAGGTGGGCGTACAGGATCTTTTCGGCCAGCGTCAGCGGACGCTTCAGTTGGGCTTTGGCCGCATCCACGCGGGCGGGATACTGGTCATAAAACTCCCGCAGCATTTTCAGGTCAAAAATCATCTTGCTATAGTGGAATGAATTTTTCAAAAAAAGGTGGGCAAATGTATGGATTTCATCCACGAGATTGGAACCCCATTGGCGGCAAATAGTTAGCGCTTTCTGCTTAAAAACCCAATTTTTGCGCACTTTCGCCTCAACAAGCTCCTGACGAAGTGCTACCTTGCCGCAGTTCGCCCACCTCTGTCCACCGCTTTACCTTTCCGTCCGCATGCAAGTCGTCGTTTACGGCAAACAATACAAAGACAAGGATCTGCCCTATATCCAGGCGGTATTCGATGCGCTGCATGCGGAGGGTGTAACCACCTATGTGTTCGCGCCTTACCTGCACGACATTGAGCAAGCGGTACGCTTTCCGGGCCCCTACGCGCCCTTTGACGACTACCGGGACTTTCGGGTGCACCGCATTGATTTCGTGGTGGTGCTGGGCGGCGATGGCACGATGCTCAACGCCGTTACGCTCGTGCGCGACGCCGGTGTGCCCATGCTGGGCATCAATCTGGGACGGATGGGCTTTTTGAACAGTATAGAAAAAGGCCATATTCGCGCATCCATCCAGAAACTCCGGCGTGGGCACTACCTGATCGAGGAACGCACCATGCTGTACCTGGAAAGTAATCCGCCGCTCTTCGGCGATATTCCTTTCGCCCTCAACGACTGTACCCTGCTCAAGCGCGATACCTCTTCCATGATCACGGTACACACCTATCTGAATGGCGATTATCTCAACTCCTACTGGGCCGACGGCATTATTATCGCCACACCAACGGGCAGCACGGGCTACTCCCTCAGCTGCGGCGGCCCGGTCATCTTCCCCGATTCTGCCAATTTCGTGCTAACGCCAGTGGCCCCGCATAACCTCAACGTGCGGCCCATCGTGCTCTCCGATGAGTCGGTGATTTCCTTCGAAATAGAAGGCCGGGGCGACAACTTCATCTGTACCCTCGATTCGCGTTTCGAACTCATTCATGCCGATCACCAGTTGGCCGTGCGACGGAATGACTTTTCCACTAAACTGGTGCAATTACAGGACATTACGTTTTTGAAAACGATCCGCGAGAAGTTGGGCTGGGGCGAGGACGTCCGGAATTAGCGTGGACTAATCCGTTTTTTCACCGAAAGCCAGATCGCCTGCATCACCGAGGCCAGGGACGATGTATGATTTAGCGGTCAATTCCTCATCCAGGGCGGCCATCCAGACGTGGGCCTGCGGGTGCCGACGGCGTATGGCCTCCAGGCCGGCCGCGCTGGCAATCACGGTCGCTACGTGGATTTGTTCGGGTAGGCCAAAGCGTTCGAGTTGCTGCAGGGCCAGGTTGACCGACGCGCCGGTGGCCAGCATCGGGTCGCACAGGATAAGCACCGCATCGGTCAGGTCGGGAGCCGTCACGTAATCGAGCTGAATGTCGAACGAGCCGTCCTTGTGGTGGCGTCGAAAAGCCGCAATGAAGACATTGTCGGCCTGATCGAAATAGTGGAGCATGCCCTGGTGCATCGGCAGGCCCGCCCGCAGGATCGTCGCCAGTACGATGCGTTGCGCGGGCAGCATCGTCGGCGCCAGGCCCAGCGGCGTCTCGATCTCGAAAGGCTCGTATTCCAGCACTTTGGAAATTTCATACGCCAGAATTTGGCCCAGCCGTTCCAAGTTATGACGAAAGCGGAGCCGGTCCTGCTGGATGTCGGTATCGCGCAGTTCGGCGACGAAGCGGTTAGCGACGGAATTCTTCTCGGCGAGGTTGGTAATCATTGGTTCAGCGTTTTTTTATTTATGTAGGACGGACTTCCAGGTCCGCCATTTTATTAACCGGGCTAATATAATTATAAGATCAAAGTTGTGCCACGCCGGTTTGGCTTGCCCGGCATGGACGGACTCGGAAGTCCGTCCTACTCGCCCAGGGTTACATTTTTGGTTTCGCTGAAAAACCGCAGGGCTTCCCAGCCGCCTTCACGCCCGACGCCGGAGTTTTTTACCCCGCCGAAGGGCGTACGCAGGTCGCGCAACATCCAGGTGTTCACCCAGACAATACCGCAGTGCAAAGCGGCCGCTACCCGATGCGCGCGGGCCAGGTGGTTGGTCCACACGGTGGCACTGAGGCCATACACCGTACTGTTGGCGTAGTGCAGCACTTCCTCCTCCGTATCAAAGGGCTGCAGGGTGACCACCGGCCCGAATATTTCTTCCTGGTTGGTGCGGCAATCGTGCGGAAGTCCATCGATAACCGTCGGCGCCAGGTACCAGCCGCCGGCCAATGCGCCCGGCAAGTGCACGATTTCGCCGCCGCACAGCACGTCACCGCCCTCCTGGCGGGCCAGCGCAATATACGAGAGCACTTTTTCGAAATGCATTTTGGACACCACCGCGCCCAGTTGGCTGGCCGCATCGCCGGGATCGCCTACCCGCAGGGTCCGGATCCGGGCAACGAAGTCATTTTTGAACTTTTGATAAATCGACCGCTCCACGTAAATCCGGGAACCGCACAGGCAGATTTGCCCTTGGTTGTTGAACGACGACCGCACCGTCATGTCCAGCATGCGCTCATACTCGCAGTCGGCAAAAATAAGGTTGGGGTTTTTACCGCCCAACTCCAGACTCAGTTTTTTGAACATGGGCGCGGCAATGCCGGCAATGGCAGCCCCGGCGCGGGTGCTGCCGGTGAACGATATGGCCTTGACCGCCGGGTGGCGCACGATGGCTTCACCAGCCCCTGGCCCGGTGCCGTGCACGATATTCAGCACCCCCGGCGGCAGCCCGGCGGCCTGGCAAATGTCGCCCAGCAGATAGGCAGTGAGGGGCGTCACTTCGGAAGGCTTCCCTACTACGCAATTGCCCGCCGCGAGCGCCGGCGCAATTTTCCAGGTAAATAAATACAGCGGCAGGTTCCAGGGCGAGATGCAGCCCACCACCCCCAAGGGCTGGCGCAGGGTGTAACTCAGGGCCTGCCCCGGTAAATGGTGGCTTTCGGAGGAAAAATGCAGCAGGGCCGTAGCGAAAAACTGAAAATTCAGGGCCGCCCGCGGAATGTCGACCGTACGCGCGGTGGTGATGGTCTTGCCCGAGTCCAGGCTTTCGGCTTCAGCCAGTTCGTCCAAGCGGTGGAGAATGCCATCGGCCACGGCGCGTAGTACGGCGTAGCGTTCTTCGAGCGAAGTTTTTGACCATGCGGGGAAAGCGGCCCGAGCGGCCTGCACCGCCGCGTCCACATCTTCCGCACCAGAGTCGGGTAAGCGACTGAACACCTGGCCGGTGGCCGGATTATAGTTGTCGAGGTACCGCCCGGCTTGTGGCGGCACCGAGAGACCGCCGATGAAATTCTGGAGCGTCTGCATGAGTTGGTCGGATGTCTTGGTCAGGAAACAGTCATGGAAAGGACGTTCCGACGAAAAAAAGATTATTTCGCCGACAAACGTACCGACTTTTCGCCTGCTAAAAATCAAGTCATGATCTTATCCATCCAGGACGTCGTCAAGACGTACGGCGATTACCAGGCCGTGAACCATGTCAGCTTCGACGTGCCCAAGGGCAGTGTGTTCGGTCTGCTCGGCCCCAATGGGGCGGGCAAGACCTCGCTCATCCGCATGATCACCACCATCACCGGACCGGATTCCGGCGCGATCTACCTCGACGGTGAAAAACTCAACGAACGCTCGCCGGAGAAAATCGGCTACATGCCCGAAGAGCGCGGGCTGTACAAAAAAATGAAGGTGGGCGAGCATATGCTGTACCTGGCGCAGCTCAAAGGACTGACCGCAACGCAGGCCCGCAAGGCGCTGGACCATTGGTTCACGAAGTTCGACATCCAGGACTGGACCAATAAAAGGGTGGAAGAACTGTCGAAGGGGATGCAGCAGAAAATCCAGTTCATCGCCACCATCATCCACGGCCCGCAGCTGTTGATCCTGGACGAGCCGTTCACCGGCCTGGACCCGATCAATACCAACCTGATCAAAGAGGAAATCCGGCAACTCAACGAGGCCGGTACGAGCATCATTTTCAGCACCCACCGTATGGAACAGGTGGAGGAAATGTGCGACCACATCATACTCATCAATCAAGGGAAAAACGTGTTGCAAGGGGAAGTCCAGGCTATTAAAAACGAGTACAAGCAGCACCTGTTTCGCGTGGAAGTGCAGGGGGTCTGGCCGGCCGACCTGGGGGCGCAGTTTCAGGTGGTGGAGCAGGGTGCACATGCGGCGACCATCCAGTTGACCGATGATAGCCAAAGCAACGAACTGCTGCGTCAGCTGATGCAAAGGGACCTGCGCATTGTGCGTTTTCAGGAAATTTTACCCACTTTCAACGAAATTTTCATTCGCACGGTCCAGCAGGCGAGCGCCTAGGTAAAAAAGCAAATTGCAAAAAAGCAATCGGCAAAACAGCAAAAAAATACAACATTTCCCCCTTTATCTCTCCGAATCATGAGCAAACTTTCTCTAATTATCAAACGGGAGTACCTGACGCGCGTCCGCAAAAAATCGTTCATCATTGCCACCTTGCTGGCGCCGGTGGGCATTTTGGTCTACCTGCTGGTCATCATCGGGCTGTCGAACTACCAGAGCAGCGACGAGCTCCAGGTGGCCCTGGTGGATGAGGCCGGCATGGTGGGCCAGCTGCCCGACTCCAAAGGAGTACGCTTTATTGCGGCGGGCGATAAAACCCTCGAGCAGCTCAAGGCGGAAGTGAAGGACAATCAGCTCGACGGTGTGCTGCGTATTCCGCGCCTCGGTACTTTTCAAAAGAAAGAACATACCGTATTTTACTATTCCAATGAAAAGCTGGCACCCGAAAAGAGCTCGGTCATCGAGCGCAAGGTAGCCGACAAGATCCGCGACTTCAAGATTGACTCACTCCAACTCAGCCGGGGCAGCCTCGATATGCTCGACACCGATATTTCGATCGATCCGGAGAGCATTTCCGGTGAAGATAATGGCGACAATAAGTACACCGCCGGGGTGGGCCTGGTGGTGGGCGGTATCATGACCTTCCTGATGTTTTTTATGGTCATGCTCTACGGTCAGATGGTGATGCGTTCGGTGATGGAAGAAAAAACCAACCGCATCGTGGAAGTGATGATGTCGAGCGTGCGGCCCTTCGATCTGATGATGGGCAAGATCATCGGTACCGGCGCCGTCGGCCTGACCCAGATGATTGCCTGGGTGGTGCTGAGCACGGCCGTTACGTTTATTGTCCCACTGCTGATGAACGTCGATCCTGCTCAGATGCAAGGCATGGGTGCCCCCACCTCGCCGGGCATGGATCCGGAAATGGTCCAAGGGGATGCCGTACGCATCATGGCCGAGCTGGGCAAGCAGAACTGGCCGCTCATTGCCGGCTCCTTCATCATTTTCTTCCTCGGCGGCTACTTCATTTATGCCTCCATGTTCGCCGCCATCGGCTCGGCCATGGGCGACGACATGGGCGAAGGTCAATCCCTCACGCTACCAGTGACCATTCCGATTATCCTGGCTTTCTATATCGTATCCATGGCCGGTTGGCGCAATCCGGACAGCAACCTGATGGTCTTTTCATCGCTGTTCCCGCTGTTTTCGCCCATCGTAATGCCCTTCCGGATGGCTTTCAACCCGCCCTGGTGGCAGGTGGCGCTGTCGTTGATCATCGTGGTGGCCACGGCAGTGCTGTTTGTCTGGATGGCGGGCCGGATCTACCGGGTCGGTATTTTGCTGTACGGTAAAAAAGGTTCGTTCAAGGAAATCAGTAAGTGGTTGTTTTATAAAGGTTAATCAGCCACCCGCCAGGCTGTTACGCTAATGCAACAGGGCCGACGCGCTGGTATGCGGTCGGCCCTGTTGGCAGGGTTTTCGAAAAAATTACTGTTTTTCGCCCAAGAAGGAGCCCACTGTTGCTGCGGTAGTCGTGCCATTCGTTTCCAGTACAAAGCGCAGTTGTGTGCCATTGTTGGTCAGATCGCCTTTGCCATTCACGGAAGTGCCCTGGTAGGTCTGATTAAAGAACTGGATAATGTCGCCGGACTTGGTGGTCGTAAAAACCTGCGCGGGCTGACCGCTCACTTCCAGCGACATGGACCAATCGGTGGAGGAGTTCTCCGTGACAACCACCAGTGCGGGCGTCTGTTGGGCATTTGCATCAATCGTACCCGTTGTAAATAGGCCCTTGTAGGTCGTGGTCGTTAGCGGTGGATTGTCCGGTGCGGCAGCGTCCTTGGTGCAGTTGGCCAGGAACAAGGGCAGGGCCACGAGCAGGAGGATTAGTTTTTTCATAAGAATACATGGTTTGAAAAAGAATGAAAAGTAAAAGTGGAGAACAAAGATGCGATTGGATTGGCAGAGCCCGGTAGTTTTAACCATAAGTGTAAAAACCCGACTAATTCTCTTTCGCCAGCCAGCCGAGCCAGTCATCCTCCGTATCCACGTCGGTGAGCAGTGGCAGCAGCACGCAGCTTTTGCCGGCGGCGGCTATGCGGTCGAGCGTGGTGGCGCGGACCGTGTCTGTGCTCCAGGCGACATCGCGAAAAAGGCCGGTCGCCAGCGTCCGCATCCCCAGCAGGTAATAGCCGCCGTCGGGGACAGGGCCGATCACGAAATCGGTGGTGTCCAGGGCGGCAAAGGCTTCCTCCAGGATGGTTCCGGTGAGGCCGGGACAATCGCTGCCGATGATGACCACCCGACCTGCGCCAGCGTCGAAAGCAGTCTGAAAGGCTCGTTCCATCCGTTCACCCAGGTCGCCAGGCGGCTGCACCATTTTATGGAATTCACTCGTGGGCCACTGGTCGTACTGGTCGGCAAAATCGCTGTACCAGAGCCATCGCTCCGCTACCGCTTCCAGCGCAGCCGCCCGGGTTTTATCGAGCAACAACCGGTAAATACGCAACGCTTCCACATCACCGGTGGTGCGGGCCAGCCGGGTTTTCACCTGGCCCAAAGCGGGGTTACGAATAAAAATAAGCAGGATGCGATCCAAGAGCAGCGGGTTAGTGGTCGACGGCAAAGGTCCGTAAAAGTCGCCCGTTTCCGGCCTAGTCGGGAGCAGGAATTCCAGGCGGCCTTGCGCGCATGGGTCGGGCTTCCCTGGCAGTCCGCCAATGGCCTTGGAAAAATCACCACCCCAACCCTTTTTCTGCCTGTAAATTTGTCGCGCACTCCCGGGAGCCAACGCCAAACTGACCTGTTTTTTTACAAAATCTGCCATTTTTTCCTGGTAAATGGTCTTCCCCCGCTTTGGAAGCAAATTTGAAGGTATGGGAATGGGCATTTTAGAATGGGCTATTATTCCCTGCAAGACGGTTTTAAGGGGCATGGCCATAAACTAAAAGGAACGTTCTAAACCCGTCTCAACCCAACCCATACCAATCATCGAAAAGAATATGACCTACGATAATTTCACGATCAAGGCCCAGGAAGCCATTCTGCAAGCCCAGCAAATCGCTGCCGGCTACGAACAGCAAAGCGTGGACACCGGTCATCTGCTGAAAGGCATGTTGCAGGTGGACGACAGCGTCACCGATTTTTTGCTCAAAAAAGCCGGCATCAACCTGCCGCAGTTCACCGAATCCCTGGATAAACTGGTCTGGGAGACGCCCAAAGTACAGGGCGCCGATAAGCAGTACCTGACCAGCGAAGCCAATAAAGCCGTTGCGGCGGCGAAAACCCTGTTGAAAGACTTCGGCGACGAATACATTTCGGTCGAACTGCTGCTGCTGGGCATTGTGAAGGGCAATGACAAGGCTGCCCGCCTGTTGCGGGAATTTGGGGCCACTTTCGAAGTGCTCAGTGCCGCCGTGAAAGAGTTGCGCAAAGGGCGTAAGGTGACTGACCAGGCGTCTGAACAGACCTACAATGCTTTACAAAAATACGCCATCAACCTCACCGACCAGGCCGAGCGGGGCAAACTCGATCCCGTCATTGGCCGCGATGAGGAAATCCGCCGGCTGCTGCATATCCTCAGCCGCCGCAAAAAGAACAATCCCGTCGTCATCGGCGATCCCGGCGTTGGTAAAACCGCCATCGTGGAGGGCCTGGCCTGGCGCATTGTGCAGCACGACGTACCGGAAAACCTGGCCTCCAAAAAGATTTTTTCACTCGACATGGCTTCCCTCATCGCCGGGGCGAAGTACAAGGGTGAATTCGAAGAACGCCTGAAAGCGGTCATTAAAGAGGTGGTGGACAGTAATGAGCAGGTCATTCTGTTCATCGACGAGATCCACACCCTGGTGGGCGCGGGCGGCGGACAAGGCTCCATGGACGCAGCCAACATCCTGAAACCGGCCCTGGCCCGTGGTGAGCTGCGGACGATCGGAGCGACCACCCTGGACGAATACCAAAAATATTTTGAATCGGACAAGGCCCTCGAGCGCCGTTTCCAGGCGGTGTACGTGGATGAGCCGAGCCTGGAAGATACCATCAGCATCCTGCGCGGGATTCGGGAAAAATACGAGAATTACCACAAGGTACAGATCATCGATGAGGCGCTCATTGCCGCTGCCGAGCTCTCGCACCGCTACATCTCGGAGCGCAAACTGCCGGACAAGGCCATTGACCTGATCGACGAGGCCGCTGCCAAGCTGCGCCTGGAGCTGGATTCGGTGCCGGAGGACGTGGACAAACTCGATCGCCAGGTACGCCAGCTGGAAATCGAACGCGAGGCGATCAAGCGCGAAAAGGATGAGCGCAAACTCGACGCGATGAACAAACAGATCGGGGACCTGCGCGAGCGGGTGGATGCGCTGCGCGCCCGATGGCAGTCGGAGAAGGAAATTGTAGAGTCCATCCAGCTGAGTAAACAAAAGATGGAGGAGCTGCACCTGCAATACCAGCGCAGCGAGCGCGAGGGCAATCTGGAACAGGCGTCGAAGATCAAATTCGAGGACATTCCGAAACAGGAAGCCTTTTTGCGGGTCGCCGAGGATAAACTGGCGGAAATCCTGCCGGAAGATCGTACAACGACCCAGACCGTCACCGCTAACGACATTGCCGAAGTGGTGGCCCGCTGGACGGGCATTCCGGTCTCCAAAATGATGAAGGGCGAGCGCGAGCGGCTGCTGCATCTGGAGACGGAACTGCACCAACGGGTGATCGGGCAGAACGAGGCCGTCGAGGCGGTGTCGGATGCGATCCGTCGCAACCGGGCCGGACTCAGTGATCCGGACAAGCCCATCGGTTCCTTTATTTTCTGCGGCCCGACCGGCGTGGGCAAGACCGAACTCGCCAAAGGCCTGGCCGATGTCCTCTTCGACGATGAAAAGGCCATTACGCGGATCGACATGAGCGAGTACCAGGAGAAACACAGCGTGAGCCGGCTGGTGGGCGCTCCGCCCGGCTACGTGGGCTACGATGAAGGCGGCCAACTTACCGAGGCCGTCCGCCGACGCCCCTATTCTATCGTGCTGCTGGACGAAATTGAAAAAGCGCACCCGGATACCTTCAATATCCTGCTGCAGGTACTCGACGACGGACGTCTGACCGATAGCAAGGGCCGGACCGCCAATTTCAAGAACACCATCATCATCATGACCAGCAACCTGGCCAGCGACCGCATCATGGAGGTGTTCGATGATTTCGATACAATGCCGGAAAAGCGGCAGCACGAAATATTCGAACAGGCCAAAAGCGAGGTGCTGGATGCGTTGAAGACCACCCTGCGTCCGGAATTTTTGAACCGCATCGATGAGGTAGTGGTGTTCCACCCGCTGCAGAAGAGCCAGATTCGCCAGATTCTCACCTTATTGACTGCCGACCTCCAGGTCATGCTCGACCGGCAGGAACTGCGGATGGAGATCACCGAAGCGGCCGCCAATATTCTCACCGAGCACGGGTTCGATCCGCAGTTCGGCGCGCGCCCGCTCAAACGGACTATTCAGCGCGAACTGATCAACGAACTGGCCAAACACGTGCTGGCCGGCAACTACGCCAAGGGCGATACAGTCCTGATCGACGCCGATGCGGCGGGGCTGCTGTTCGGCCGGAAGGCCATGATGAACGGGAAGGAAGTGGTGACCAAGCAGCTGGCGGAGGTGTAACGCCGGCTTTTACTTGGCAAGTGGTCCAGGCGGCTTATCAGGCTATATTTGCCTGATAAGCCGCTTTTTCATAACTTTGTTGTCTAAAAATTCAACATCTATGAATGCCGCTGCCGTACAACCACCGCTCACTAACCTGCAAATGGAACTGCTGAAATTGTTTGCCCGGCAGCTGCCAGAATCCGATCTGCTGGCTATTCGCGACATGATTGCTCAGTACTTACTGGAAAAAGCCTTTTTTGAAGCCGATACGGCTTGGGAAGCAAAGGGTTATACGGTTGAATCTTTTCAACAAAAGTTAAATGAATCCCGATAAAAAACCACGTGTGGTGCTGAACTTTTCAGCCCATCCACCCCTACGGGGCAACATCGTTGACTTAAGGGCTATAACTTCTATTTTGAACTTTTGTCTCCTGCATTCTGCCTTGGTCGACCCCCTACCCCTAAAGGGGAGTAAATCCGAATGAACTCATTGTCAAGCAATTACGAATGTGCGCCCCTTTAGGGGTAGGAGGTCGACCAGGCGGCGAAACAATGCCAGGCCTAATCAAAAACCGTACATCAACGATATTGCCCTACGGGGTCATATCGTGCGTAACATCACTTACTACTCCGAGACACGTCTACAAAAAAGAGATTTTCTTTCGCTTCAACCTCCTTGCAGATTTGGATGACCCGCAGGCAGGATTGTCGATCCAGTGCGATATGCGTACTTCGTTCGAACGGATAAGCAAAAGGCATTATCCCTCGGGAGAAAAATGTTCGGGCGGCATCAGGCGCGGAAATAAAAGGTGAAGCAAGAGCCATAAATATTATAAAACTCTTCTGCCCAGCAACCTGTCTTTTCTTGCTATTTTGGCCCAAAATCACGCACTATGTTTCGCATTTTATCCCCTATCCTGCTCTTTTGCATTGGTATTCCGGCTTTGCTTTCCCTGCAGGGCTGCGACGGCAACGACCTGCCGGCGCGTATTCTGGTCTTTTCCAAAACCGAAGGCTACCGCCACGAGAGCATTCCCACCGGCATTGCCGCTCTCCGCCAATTGTGTAAAGACAATGGCATGGTCATGGACACCAGCGAAGAGGCCGCCGATTTCAACGAAAAAAACCTGAAGCGCTATAATGCCGTGGTCTTCCTCAACACTACGGGCGATGTGCTGAATCCCACCCAGGAATCGGACTTCGAACGTTACATCCAGGCCGGCGGCGGCTACGTGGGCGTGCACTCCGCCACCGATACCGAGTACGGCTGGCATTGGTACGGCGGACTGGCGGGCGCTTATTTTGCCAGCCATCCGGAGCAGCAGGACGCCACCCTGCGCGTGAAAACCCACGACCATCCGGCCACCAAACACCTGCCCGGCGAGTGGAAGCGCTTTGATGAGTGGTATAATTTCAAGGAGATGAACCCGCAGGTGAACGTGTTGCTCTCCATCGACGAAAGTTCTTATCGGGGCGGCACCAACGGCGACAACCACCCCATAGCCTGGTCCCACGAGTACGATGGCGGGCGAGCTTTCTATACCGGCCTGGGCCACACCAAGGAATCGTATGCCGACCCGCTGTTTCTCCAGCATTTACTGGGCGGCCTACAGTATGCCATCGGCAAAAAAAAACGCCTTGACTACGCTGGCGTCCGCACCCCCGAACAGCCCGACCCCACCCGGTTTGTCAAGACCGTACTGGCCAGTGAACTCACCGAACCGATGCAGCTCGCTATGTTCCCCGACGGGCGGGTCATTTTTATCGAACGTCGCGGCAACATTAAGGTCTACGATCCGGCGACGGGCCTCACCAACGTAGCGTATAAATTGCCGGTCTATTCCGAAGAAGAGGATGGGCTGATGGGCCTGGCCATCGATCCGAACTACGCCCGCAACCATTGGATTTACCTGTACTACTCGCCCTTGGGCCAGGCATCCGTCAACCAATTATCGCGTTTCGTTTTTCAGAATAATAACCTGGATATTACTTCCGAAAAAGTGATCCTGAAAGTCGCTGTACAGCGCCAGGAGTGCTGTCACACGGGCGGCTGCATCCGCATCACCCCGGATGGCATGCTCTATTTGTCTACCGGCGACAACACTAACCCCTTCGCATCGGAAGGTTACAACCCGATAGATGAGGGTCGGGGCCGCAGCCCCTGGGATGCGCAGAAATCTTCCGCGAATACCAATGACCTGCGCGGCAAAATCCTGCGCATCAAGCCCCTGCCCGACGGCACCTACCTGTGCCCGGCCGGTAATTTATTTACCGCCCAGGAGGTACACATTACCTCGCCCGATGGTCCCGGCCCCGGCGTCGATCGTCCTGAAATATACGTCATGGGTTGCCGTAATCCGTATCGCATATCGGTGGATCCCCGCCGTAATCTGCTGTTCTGGGGCGAAGTCGGTCCCGACGCGGGCGAGGCCGATACCGCCCGCGGCCCCGCCGGACACGATGAGGTGAACCGCGCCCGGGCGGCCGGTTTCTTTGGCTGGCCCTACTTTGTCGGCGACAACAAGCCGTACCGCAGCTATGATTTCAACCGGAAAACCTCCGGTCCCCGTTTCGATCCGCTGCAGCCGTTCAATGACAGCCCCAACAACACCGGCAGTCGTAACCTGCCCCCAGCCCAACCCGCTTTTATCTGGTATCCCTACAGCAATTCACCGGAGTTCCCACTGGTTGGTAAGGGCGGGCGAAATGCTATGGCTGGTCCTACTTATTACGTCGACCAATACCCGGCAGCGACGCGCTTTCCCGACTACTACGACGGTAAGCTCATCACCTATGACTGGATGCGCGGCTGGATGATGGCGGTGACCATCGATAGCCTTGGCAATTTCAGCCGCATGGAAACCTTTGGCGATTCAGTTCAGCTGGTTCGCCCGATGGATATGCTGGTCGACAAAAACGGGTCGTTTTGGGTGCTGGAATACGGAACGCAATGGTTTTCCTCCAACCCCGATGCGCGGCTCAGCCGCATCGACTACGTACAGGGTAATCGCCCGCCGATGCCGGTGCTGGAAGCCGATAAGAAGGCCGATAACGCCCCCTGTACCGTCGTATTTTCTGCCTCCAAGACCAAAGACTATGACCATGATCAGCTGCATTATGAACTCGATTTCGGTGATGGAACGCCCTTGGGCACTTTTGATGGCAGTTTTGCGCGAGCCAGGTCCGGCGTCTCCGCAGCTGCCGGCGAACCCTTAAAAAAGAATCCTTTAGACAGCATCATTCATGTATTTACGACCGACGGTACCTATACAGTAACGTTGAAAGTAACCGATGGGTCGGACGTCGTGCGGGTGGCGAAACAAGAGATCAGCGTGGGCAATGCCCCGCCGGTCGTCCACTGGGACTTTGGCGGCAAAAACCGCAGCTGGTATTTGCCGGGGGATGTGCTGCAGTACCGGGTACTGATCAATGATCCGGAAGACGGCTCGCTGGAAAGTGGCACCATCGCGCCATCGACCGTGGCCACCACGATCGACTATCTGGAAACGGGCTTCGATATTACCAGTATTGCCCAGGGCCACCAGGCCGCCATGCAACAGGCCGAATACGCCAAGGGCAAGGGACTCATCGATCGATCCGATTGCAAAACCTGTCATGCGGTGGACCGGCAGGTAAATGGCCCCTCTTTTCAGGCGGTGGCCGGGCGGTACAAAGACAATGAGTTTGCCGTGCGCAACCTGTCGAAAAAAATTATCAAAGGCGGCGCCGGTAATTGGGGCCAGGTCGTCATGAGCGCTCATCCGCAGGTATCGCAAGAGGATGCCGGCGAAATGGTGCGCTGGATTCTGTCCCTCGGTGCGCCACCCAAACCGAAGCAGACGTTTCCCATTGCCGGCGAATACCCGCTGGTGGTGCAGGCCAGTCAGGAAAAAGGTAAAACGCCCTTTCCCGGCACGTATATTTTGAAAGCCAGCTACCGCGACCGGGGCAGTAACAGCCAATCACCGCTGGAGGATGGCGAAACCATTGCCCTGCGGCCCGCCTTTCAGCAGGCCGAGAAAGCGGACAGCATGTCCAGGAGCATCGACAATTACCGGCCTTTCGATGGGGACACCGTGGTATTGACCGAATTGCGACACCGCAGTTTCTTCGTTTTCAAACGTTCCGATCTGACCGGTGTCCGCACCATCGATCTGGGTATCGGCACGGGCGACCGGCTGAAAAAGTTCAGCGGCGGCTGGCTGGAACTACATCTGGATAGCCCCACCGGTCCTTTGGCGGGTCGGGTCCAGGTGCCGGAGAAAAATATGCCCGGTAAAATGGAATTCTACGAACTGAGCATGCCGGTCACTTCAGCGCCTGACGGCCGGTTTTACGACCTGTATTTTGTGGTGAAAAACGAAAACAACCCCTCACAGCCGGTGCTGGCGGTAGATTGGCTACGGTTTAATTTGTGAACCGCTTCACAATCCATATTTATCCAATAAATAAATGAGTGCAGTCATACTGGCTGCGCCCAGCTCCAGCTCGCGTTTGTTCACCTTGTCAAAGGTGTCCGCAGCGGTGTGGTGGATATCAAAGTAGCGTTGCGAATCGGGTGAATAGCCGCTCAGCAGGCCTTTCATACCACGTAAATGGCCGACATCCGCTCCGGAGCCACCCTCGGTGAGCAGCAGTCCATAAGGCTCGAGCAACGGGCGTAACGCTTTTACCTTTTCAAAAAAAGCCGGAAAAACCGTCTTGTCACCCTCGAAACTGAAACCCCGGGGCGTGAAACCGCCGGCATCGCTTTCGATGGCGCAGAGGTGAAACTCCCCTTTTCGGGCGGCTTCGGCGGCGTACTTCGCGCCGCCCCGGCTGCCATTTTCCTCGTTCATAAACAGCACGCAGCGGATAGTGTGGCGCGGCCGGTAGCCGATGCGCCGCAGGTGACGCAGTACATCCATGCTCTGCACCACGCCGGCGCCATCGTCGTGGGCGCCCTGGCCTACGTCCCAACTGTCGAGGTGGCCGCCCACGAGCAATACCTCCTGGGGCCGCTCGCTGCCACGGATTTCCCCGATCACATTATACGAAGGTTGGTCGGGCAGGGTCTGGCAATACAGCTGCATGGAGACGGTAACTTTCGGCTCGCTTTTGAGCAACCGGCTGAGCTTTTCCGCCGCGTTGGTGCTGATGGCTACGGCCGGAATGCGTACGACGGCAGTGTCGTACAGCAGGGTACCGGTATGCGGAAAATCATCGAGGCGTAAAGTGACCGAGCGCACCAGCACCCCCGTTGCACCGTATTTGGCAGCCCGGGAGGCGCCGAACACCCGCTGATCCACTGCCCCGCCGTACGCCTCGAACGTGCGGATTCTGGTGGGATCCATCGGACGGTTGTAGAAAACCAGCTTGCCATTCAGCACACCCTTGGCGCCCAAGCTGTCCAGTTCCTGCCAGGTCTTTACTTCCACGACGCCGCCCCGTAAGCCGGTGGCAGGCGTCGCTACGGAGCCGCCGAGCGCCAGGGCCTCCAACTTCAATGGACCTGATTTTGCACCGATCACGCGGACCTTTTCGGCGGCGCCACGCACCCAATGCGGCACCAGGCAGGGTTGTAGCCAGACCGAATCCAGACCCAACGTATCGAGCGTGGCCCGGGTCCAGGTGACCGCCCTGGCCGCCGACTCGCTCCCGCTCAACCGGTGGCCGATGCGCGTAGCCAGATGCTCCAGCCAGGGATAGCACCGTCCGTCGGTGAGGGCTTGGTCATATATCTTACGCACCATCGCCGCATCAGCAGCCGGTTCAGTGGTTTGCGCTGATAAGTGAAAAGGAAGTGTAAAACTTACAATAAGCATCCTTCGGAGGACACAAGAGCGGACAATATTGGGCAATAAAAGATTCATGGCTAAAAAGTATAAAATTATGTTTTTCAAAGCAGGGCTTAACATTCAGGCATTCAGAATATCATTTTGTAAGTTATTGTATTTGAACGCATCTGCCTGTCAAAATTTTTCTTTTGACTTAAAGTAAATTTGGTGCCGGGTTTTAGTCGAAAAAAATCTGAAAAAAATCTTTCGCTTGTTGTAGGTTTTACACCAAGCGCGTTTACCTTTGTTACACGAAAGCAATGTACGCATAAAAATAATTTGGTTTTATTTGGTTAGGGCTGAGGTAGTGCTGTGGTGGCACTGCCTCATTTTTTTTGCCATCAGCCGCCACCTAGTGGTCTGTCCAGCCAGAGTTGCCGGGTTGAAGCGATGCTTTTTCCGCCCCAGGTCGTTGCTCGTCGATTACAATGTCCCGCATTGCGCACTCCTCGCGCCTACTGGAACGAAAAAATCCTCGGCCCCAACCCAACAACCCTAACTGGACGGACCACTAGCTGGACAAAAGTAGGATTTTGGACGCATCTCCGGCCTGGGGTCGGTCGTTGTTGGCTGTTTCTGGCCATACGCCGGTCGAATCATTGTTCTGCCTGTATCAAACTCCACCCGGAGCATTTACTTTTGCCGGCCTTTCTTCAAACCGGCCCGTTTTATGACCAAGCTATTTCTTTCGCTGCTCCTTACCCTTCCCTTTTCCCTTTTTGCGCAGCAGAACATTTCGATGGCCGACGCGATCGTAAAAAGCCGCACCGTCCTGGGGCCGGCCAATCTGCGGCAACTACAGTGGATTCCCGGTACCGCTCAATTCAGCCACGTCGTGAATAACAAACTCGTGCGGGTGAATGCTGCCAACCTCGCTACGGACACCCTGGACCTGCTACCGAAAATGAATGAAGCCCTGGCGGGGCGCAGCCTGCCGCCGCTGGAGGCGCTACCGGCTGTCACCTGGCTCAACGATAATAAGGTGTGGTTCCAGACGGGAAAATCTATGTACACCTATTCTATTAAAGAAGGCCTGCAGGTCATGAACTCGTATAGCGGGGAAGTGGAAAATCTGGATATTCAGCCTAAAACATTGGCCGCAGCCTATACCCTTGGCAAACAATTGAAGGTCAGTCAGGATGGCAAGGAAATGGTGGTCGCCGAAAGCGAGTCCGAGGGTATTGTATACGGCAAAAGTGTCCACCGGGAAGAGTTCGGCATCCGGAACGGCACTTTCTGGAGCCCTTCGGGGCGCTACCTGGCCTACTACCGCATGGACGAAACCATGGTCACGCCTTACCCGATCTATGTGCTGGATTCCATGCCCGCACAGGCGCGGTACATCCGCTATCCCTATGCCGGCGCGAAGAGTCACCACGTGACCGTAGGGGTGTTCGATACCCGGACCGGACAAAAATTATACCTGCAGACCGGCGAGCCGGCGGAACAGTACCTGACCAACGTGGCCTGGTCGCCGGACGATCAATACGTGTTCATTGCCGTGGTGAACCGCGCGCAGGACCATATGTGGCTCCGGCAGTACGACGCCAGGACCGGGGCTTTCATCAAAACCATTCTGGAAGAAACCAGCGACAAGTGGGTGGAGCCGGAGCAGCCGGTCCGTTTTGTGCCGGGATCGCCCGATCTGTTTATCTGGCAAAGCGAGCGGGATGGCTACAATCATCTGTATTTATACGACTTATCGGGCAAAATGCTGCGCCAGTTGAGCCAGGGCGCCGGACCGGTGACCGCGTTTTATGGTTTTTCCGATAATGGGCAGCAGTGTTTTTACCAGGTCGCCGATGCGACCGCCCTGAATCGCTACGTGTTGGGGACCAACTTGAAGACCGGCGCTACCACGCGGCTGAACGACGAAGCGGGCTTCCACAATGGCCTGGTGAACGGCAGCGGACAATGGGCGCTGGATGTGTTTTCCAATCCGACTACCCCCCGAAACGTGTACTTGCAACCGGTGGGGAACGTTGCTGCCCGTAAGGTCATCTTCAGCGCGCCCAACCCGTTGAGCAGTTACCAACTCGGCATTACCCGCCTGGTCACGGTGCCTTCCCCCGGTGGCCCGCTATTGAATGCCCGCCTGATCCTGCCGCCCAACTTTGATCCGGCCAAACGCTATCCGGTGATTGTAAATGTGTACAATGGCCCGCACCTGCAAATGGTGGCCAACACCTGGTTGAGCGGCGGCGATCTCTGGATGCATCACCTGGCCCAGGAGGGTTTCATCCTTTTTTCCATCGATGGTCGCGGTTCCGCCAACCGGGGTTTCGCTTTCGAAAGTGCTATTCACCGCCGCATCGGCGATGTGGAGATCGAAGACCAGCTGGCCGGTGTCCGCTATTTGCTGACCCAACCCTTTGTGGATTCCGCCCGGATGGGAGTATATGGCTGGAGCTATGGCGGTTTCATGACCACCGCCTTGCTGACCCGCCCGGAGGCCAAAGGCATTTTTAAATGCGGCATTGCCGGCGGTCCGGTGACCGACTGGCGGATGTACGAGATCATGTACGGCGAGCGATACATGGATACCCCGCAGGAAAACCCCGACGGTTATCAGAAAAGCAGCCTTTTTAATTATATTGACCACCTGACCGGTCGCCTGATGATCATCCACGATTCCTCCGATGACACGGTACTCTGGCAACATTCGCTGCGTTACATCCGGGAATGTATTCGCAAAAACAAAGCGATCGAGTACTTTGTGTATCCCGAGCATCCGCATAATGTACAGGGGCGCGACCGGGTGCACCTGTTCGAGAAAATCGAGCGGTATTTCAAAGAAAATCTCTGAGTTTCATGTCCGAAAGCATCCAGATCCGGGACTTGTCTTTTGTGCCCTACTTCTCTACCGGGGAGGTACAGACCCGTGTCCGCGCTTTGGGCGCCACGCTGACGCAGGCGTACGCAGGCAAGAATCCGTTGTTTATCAGCATTTTAAGCGGCGCTTTTGTCTTTGCCGCCGATCTGATCCGCGCCTTCGAAGGGGAATGTGAAGTGGGCTTCGTCAAATTGGCATCGTATACCGGCACCCGTTCCACCGGGGATGTACAGACCGTGATGGGTTTGGAGAAAGACCTGCGGGATCGCCACCTCATCGTGGTGGAAGATATAGTCGATACGGGCCGGACGCTGCATTTTTTCCTCGACTATCTGCGCCAAAAGCAACCCGCTTCCATCAGCACGGTGGCCTTCCTGCGTAAACCGGACGCTGCCGAATTTTTGGTGCCGGTAGAGTACGTAGGCTTCGATATGGAAAATCGATTTGTGGTGGGCTATGGCTTAGACTATGATGGCTGGGGCCGCAACCTGCCCGGCGTTTGGGTACAGCCGCCTGCCGACGGGATCGTGTAAAATGCCGGTTTATGGAGTCATTATGGTTCCTTTTAGCTCTCTTTTATGGAAAATAACTTTCCGAACACCCCGTTGCGCAATTTATACAACCGCGTGAACCGCCGGGAGTTAAAAGCGCGGATACGCGAAAGTACCGAGCCCCGCGTGACTTTATCCTTCTATAAATACGTCACCCTGCCCAATCCGTTGTTGTTGCGCGACCACCTTTTCAGCCTGTATCATCCGCTGGGGGTACTGGGTCGCATTTATGTGGCACGGGAAGGCGTGAACGCGCAATTGTCGGTGCCGGAATCAAATTTTGAGGCCTTCCGGACGGCCATGGACAGCATTGGATTTTTCCGGAACCTACGCCTGAACATTGCGGTGGAAGACGACGTCAAATCTTTTTTCGCGCTGAATATCAAGGTGCGGGAAAAGATCGTGGCCGATGGCATCGACGATCCGGATTTCGATCCCGCCCAAACCGGTACCCACCTGCAGGCCGAAGACTGGAACCGCCTCAGCGACGATCCGGCGACCATCGTCGTGGACATGCGCAACCATTACGAAAGCGAGGTCGGTCATTTTGAAAATGCCCTGACGCCCGACGTGGCGACCTTTCGGGAGGAGCTTCCCTTGGTCGCCACTATGCTGGCGGATAAAAAAGACCGCCGGATCCTGATGTACTGCACGGGCGGTATTCGCTGCGAAAAAGCCAGCGCTTACCTGCGCTACCGGGGCTTCGAACAGGTGTTCCAACTGGAAGGCGGCATTATCGAGTATGCCCGCCAGGTGCAGGCCAAAGGTTTGGAAAACAAGTTTTTAGGCAAAAATTTTGTCTTTGACGAGCGGCTCGGCGAACGTATCAGCCCCGATGTGATCGCTCACTGTCACCAGTGCGGCGCCGCTAATGATGACCACGCGAACTGCGCCAACGAACACTGCCACATCCTCTTCATTCAGTGCCCCGATTGCCGGCTATACTATGCCGGCTGCTGCTCCGACCTGTGCCGCGACTTCAGTCAACTACCTTCCGATGAACAAAAGGAACAGGCCGCGACAACCGAGTTCAATGGTTCCCGCTTCGGAAAAGGTACTTATAAGGCTTTTCGCCGCTCGGGGTCGGCCTTGCGCCGGTAACTTCAGGAACAGCGCTGTACATTACTGGCACGCAGAATGGAACGCGGGCTGGCCTGGCTATTCCGCAAGATTCGGGTTGGGCAGCCGGTGCGCTGCCGGTACTTTTGTTTAAAATCAAGCAACATGACGACCGAACAACACCCGGACTACCAGCGTATCGAACAAGCCATCTATTATTTGCAGGCCAATTTTGACCGTCAGCCGGACCTGGATGAGGTGGCGCGGCAGGTGTTTCTGAGTCCGTTTCACTTCCAACGCTTGTTCAGCGAGTGGGCCGGGGTCAGTCCGAAGCGTTTTTTGCAGACCCTTACCGCGGAACATTTGAAATTCCGGCTGCACGAAACGCGTAATCTCCTGGAAGCGGCGGAACTCGCCGGATTGTCCACGCCCTCCCGGGTTCACGACCTGTTCGTAACGCTCGAAGCCGTCACGCCGCAGGAGTACCGTTCGGGCGGGTCGGGGTTGCGCATCCAGTACGGTTTCTGCACATCCCCCTTTGGCGAGTGCCTGCTGGCGACTACCGAAAGGGGCCTCTGCTGGCTGGCTTTTGTGCCGGAAGGGGGACAGGAGTCCGCTCTGACCGAGTTGTCTGCCGCCTGGCCGGCGGCCCGACTGAATGAACAGCAAAGCGCTGCCGCTCAACTGGCACAGGCCATTTTCCAACCGACCGAGCCGGGCCGAAAATTTCATCTGCTCGTCAAAGGCACGAATTTTCAACTGAAAGTCTGGAACGCCTTGCTGCGTATTCCCGTCGGCGGAGTAGCTTCCTATCACGCGGTGGCACAGGCGGCTGGCGTACCGGGTGCAGCGCGTGCCGTTGGGTCGGCCGTCGGGTCCAATCACCTGGCCTACCTGATCCCCTGTCACCGGGTTATCCGGCAGAGCGGCATGATCGGCGAGTACCGCTGGAGCAGCGCTAAAAAGGCCCTGTTACTTGGCTGGGAAATGAATCAACCCGTCGGTCAGCCGGGCTGATTCATTTTCTGCATTTTTACAAAAGCGTACCAGCGGTTACCTTTTGGTAATGGTCAGATCACCCGCTATGATTTTCGTCTCGCCATCTACCAATTTTACCTTCAGGTAGTACACGTATACTCCAACCTCCGCTTTGCTGCCGCCTACCCGGCCATCCCAACCCGGCCAGAGGTCGGCAGGGATGGGCTGATCCCAGTTATACATCATTTCTCCCCAACGATCGAAAATGCGCAACTCCGACAATCCGGACACCGACGCATCAACGTCGATTTTAAAAATATCATTGATGCCGTCGCCGTCGGGTGAGAAAGCGTTGGGCACGTAGATATTGGATTCGCGGCTCACCCGCACGCGGATGGAAGCGGTGGCTGCGCAGCCAAAAGTATCCACGATGGTTACGGTGTAGCGTTGACTGTTCAGTGGCGACCAGGTTTGTTGCAGGCAGGCGCTGCAGCTCGTATCCGGCGCCTGCAGCTGCCAGACTACGGATTGCCAGACATTCAGATTGGTCAGTGCTTCGATTGTCAGACCTTGGCCAAGT
>JBKJKS010000490.1:0-3369 GCA_046597295.1 Saprospiraceae bacterium | reverse complement strand
CATATCTTCCGGTTTTGCATAAGCCTTGCTCATGCTGCGTCATTGTTTCACCAAGTTGCCCGTGTAGGTTTTGGTTTGCGCCTGCATGCGTAGGTTCACAAATGCGGCAGCAAAAGGCAACACGCTATATAAAAAAGTGGATTTCATGGCTTTTAAAAAATATGTTTCATCAGTTGGTTCAAAATTAGATTGCCCTTGCTGCTCGGGTCATAATAGAGATCAATAAGAAGAGTGACTTTTATCAATTCATGGGTGATGCCTGAGCGCCGGGCTTACTGCCACATATATCCGCATCGTGCCGAATACGGTATCCACTTTGCCCAACTCCCTGATATTCACGAATCCCGCTTGCTGAAAAATCTCCGGCAGCCGGCCCTGCACGTTCTCGGTGGTCGTTTTAAAGCCATCGAGCAGTTGCACTAGGTAGAAAGCCAGACGCATCCGCCAGTTGGAGGGCCGGCCCCAGTCGGCTACGTGCAGACTCCCGCCCGGTTTCAGCACCCGGCGTATTTCGCGCAGGCTCTGCCGTTTCTGCTCCGGGTCAAGATGGTGGAGCACGAGGCAGGTCACCACCCGGTCGAAATGCCGGTCAGCAAAGGGCAGGATATTTCCGTCGTACTGTTCGACTTCCATGTACACACCAGACTTCTCCATCTTTTGCCGGGCAATGCGCAACACCTCCGGGTCCACATCCACTCCCACGAGTTCTGGAACAGGGTGGATTTTTTTGAGCAAGATAGAGAGCGAAGCCGTGCCCACTCCGAAGTCAAGGATGCGCTGCCCTAGGTGAATATCGGCACTTTCAATTAAGGCAAGGCGCACCCGGGTCTCCGGGAATACGCTCGCCATGAGCGCATCGTACCAGCGCGTCAGCCAGCGGTAACGCAGGGCGGGCACATAGGTAGTCGCACTGCTCACCGACAGCACTTTTTAACAAAAAGGGCTTTAAAAACCCATTTAAGGAGGTAAAGGGCTTTTTTAGGAATTGTTTCAATCGTCATGGCAGGCGAAGTTTTTATTTGCGAGGTGCTATATCTTACGATCATATTGACAGCACTCCGGCAATTTGGCATACGCCTGATCATCGCCGCGATAGCCGTCAGTGCCGTACCGACGATTTTACTGTTTCAGCACCATCCCATTGGGCTTGCTGCCCACTGGGATGTCCTTGGTTTTGGTATGACTGTCAATGTCAATCACTGATACCGTGCCCGCTCCCTGATTGCTCACCAGGGCCGTTTTGTTATCCGCCAGGAAGACAATCGCGTGGGCATCTGTACCAGTGGCGAAATCGCCTTTTTTTACCCAATTGCCCGCTTCCAGTTTGAAATAGGCCACTTTCCCATTGGTCGCGTCGCTCACCCACAGTTCCTCGTGGTGCGCCTGATACGCGGCATAGCCCGGCTTGAAACCCAGCGGAATGGTGGCCGTCACTGCGCCCGTCGCCACGTTGATCACTGAAATGCTCTGGCTGGTTTCATTGTCCACGTACACATTCCCATCCGCGCCCGGCCAGGCGCCCACCGGATCAGCACCGACGGCAATGGTTTGCAGCACCGTTTTGGCGACCGGGTCAATCATCGTTACCGTCGCGTCGTCCGTGTTCGCCACAAACACCCGGCTGCCGTCGGCGGAAAAGGTAACCTCGGAAGGCATTTTGCCCACGGCGATGCTGGTTTTTTGCGTGTAACTGGCCGTTTCGTACACCAGTACCTTGCCCGCCGTATCACTTTGCGAAATCCAGAGTTCCGAGCCGGAAGCATTGAACACCGCGTTATGCGGCAGATGGTCGGTGCTGATTTCGTGGTGGATCTCGCCCGTTCTGGCGTCGATAATCATCACCTTGTAGCCACCCGTTGTGCTGCCACCGTGACCACTGTGCCCGCCGCTGAGGTCGGTGCTGGTGATGGCCACCGCCAGCGTGGTCTGGTCGGGACTGAAGTAGACGTGGTGCGGAAAAGTAGCCCCGTTGAGGCTGATTTCGTCGTCCGCTTTGGAATCATTCAGGTTGACGACCGATAACGTGCCGTCGCCACCGTTGACGACGTAGGCCGCCGGATAGTCGATGTTGAGCGGGTCATCGCAGGTGCCGTTGTGGGCACAGTGATCCTTGCAGGAGTAGAACAGGCCCAAGGAAATAGCCAGCAATGCAATAGACAGAACTTTGATTTTCATGCTGATTGTCTTTGTGTAAATGTTCGGGAACGGAGATGCCCGGTATGGGCACTCGTAAAATCTATTCAGGAAAAAAGGGCGGATGGTTGCCTGAATAGTGGGCGACGTTCTAAAAACGTACCCCAGCCGGGCTAATTATCTACGCTGCCTATCCCTGGCGGACGACTTCGCGGACTCTAAAACCCGCTTTCGTTACCAGCTCAATGGCTTCCTTTTCGGTAAGATCGCCTTCAATAGTCAACACCTTGTCCGGGGTAGTCGTGTCTACCGACCAGGCCTGCACACCCTCGGCATCTTCAATATGCGGGGTGAATTTGGCGATGCAACCGCCACAATTAATATTGGTTTTGAACTTCAATTTTTCCATGATGGTTGATATTTAATGATTTGAAAATCACAGCTTTAACTGGCGTAAACGCAGGCTATTAGTTACTACGGATACCGAACTCAGGGCCATCGCCGCACCGGCCAGCATCGGGTTGAGCAGAAAGCCGAACGCCGGGTACAACACGCCTGCCGCGATCGGAATACCGATCAGATTGTAAATGAACGCCCAGAACAGGTTCTGGCGAATGGTGCCCACCGTCTTGCGCGACAGGCGGAACAGCTGGGGCAAAGCCGTCAGATCGGAGCGCATCAGGGTGATGGCGGCTACTTCCATCGCAATGTCCGTCCCTTTGCCCATCGCCACACCCACATCGGCCTGGGCCAGCGCGGGCGAGTCGTTGATGCCGTCGCCAACCATCGCCACCGTCTTTCCTGCGGCTTGCAGTTTTTGAATAAACTGGCCTTTATCGGCCGGCATGACCTGGGCTTGAAAATTGCTAATGCCCACCTGCTGCGCGATAGCGGCCGCCGTCTCCGGGTTGTCGCCGGTCAGCATATAGACTTCAATACCTTGCTTTTGGAGTTGCGCCACGGCCTCGCGCGAGGTCGGTTTTATGGGGTCGGCAATGGCCAGTACCGCAATAACGCCTTCCTCCGTACCGGCAAAAAAGATGACGGTGCGGGCGGCCTCCTGCCACTTCCTGGCTAACGTATAGGCTGCATCGGGCAACGTCAGGCCATGGTGTTCGAGCATCCTTTCGTTGCCGGCCAGGTAAATCCGGCCTTCGTGCATGGCTTGAACGCCTTGCCCGGTGACACTCTCGAACTGCTCCAACCGGGGCCGGCCAAGTACGCCGTCCGTTTCCA